>JAAUTD010000210.1 GCA_012031845.1 Synechococcaceae cyanobacterium SM1_2_3 | reverse complement strand
TTAAGTTTCAATGATGTCCTTCCAAGCCCAACCTGTTCCCGCAGCCGAACCGCCAGCCGTTCGGCTCGTTGCTCGGCCTCATTCGCCCGCTGGCTCTCCTGCTCGGCCCGCTGACGTTCCTGTTCCGCCTGCTCCGCCCCAGTCGGAATCAGCCGCCCGTTACGGTCGCTCCAGCGCAACCACAAGGCGTCAGCACCCTCGTATTCACCCTGCCATAGACTCAAGCCGAGTCCGACCGCGTCCAGTATTCCGCCAATCTGTTCGATGTAACCTTGACCGGCCCCGGCGAGTTGATAAATCCGCAGGGTCCGCTCCGATAGCAAGCGCCACGGATCAAAAATGACGTAATACCGCACCCCGATCTCGGCATACTTGCGCAACTTCAGGCTATCCTCGCCGCCTTCACGGTTGGAAACCACTTCCACCACCACAGTCGGCGGCTTGCCGTCCTGCACCCAGATAAAGTAGGAACGATTGACTTTCTGGCTCAAATCCGGCCCCAATCCTGGCACGTCCAGCGCCAGCATCATGTCGGAAACCAGCGGCGGCTGGCGCAAGGCATAGAACAGTCCCACATTGGCCAGCGCCATAAATCGGCAATAGCCCGGCGTCCCTTCCTGATCGGGGCCGCTCCAGGAGCCGTAGAGCGGTTCTGTCAATAATCGCTGTTGCTTCTCGGACAGAATGTTATCCACCGGTTGATTATCCTCCGTCACCAGATCTTCCATCTCGCGCTCAACTTCGGCGCGAATTTCCGCCAGTTCTGCTTCCCATCCGGTCAATTTTTGGAATTCTGGCGCGATGCCTGCCGTACTCATAATTTCACTCCCGCTAGTCGCGTTACGCTAATCTTAGCCCCGCAATGATTCCACCGTCGAAATTCCCGCTACCACTCAATGAAGTAAGGAGCTTTTGGCCCCATGACTGACTCTTTTAACGAACAAGCCTTGCGCTATCACCGCGCCTCCCCACCCGGCAAAATCGAAGTCGTCCCCACCAAGCCGCTGGCCAATCAGCGCGATCTGGCGCTGGCCTATTCCCCCGGCGTCGCCGCCGCCTGCGAAGCGATTGTCGCTGATCCGCGTGAAGTCTCCACCGTCACCGCCCGGGGCAATCTGGTGGCGGTCATCACCAACGGCACCGCAGTTCTGGGCCTGGGTAATATCGGCCCGCTGGCGTCCAAGCCGGTGATGGAAGGCAAGGGCGTGTTGTTCAAGAAGTTCGCGGGCATTGACGTATTTGATATAGAAATCAGCGAATCCGACCCCGACAAGCTGGTGGAAACCATCGCCAGCCTGGAGCCGACTTTTGGCGGGATCAATCTGGAAGATATTAAGGCTCCAGAATGCTTCTACATCGAGCGCCAGTTGCGGGATCGGATGAAAATTCCGGTATTCCACGACGACCAGCACGGCACTGCGATTATTACCGCTGCGGCGGTGATCAACGGGCTGCATCTGATCGGTAAGGACATCGGCGCGGTGAAGTTGGTCGCTTCCGGCGCGGGCGCGGCGGGCATCGCCTGTCTCGATCTGCTGGTCAGCCTGGGCTTACAGCGGAAAAACGTCATCGTCTGCGATAGCCGGGGCGTCCTGTTTCAGGGCCGCGAGGACTTCGATCCCTCCAAAGCGCCCTACGCCGCTGACACTGCGGTGCGCCATCTGGCCGAAGCGATTGTCGATGCCGACATTTTTCTCGGCTTGTCCAAGGCGGGCGTACTCAGCCGGGAAATGGTCAAGGCGATGGCCGCCCGTCCACTGATTCTGGCGCTGGCCAATCCGACCCCCGAAATCATGCCGGAAGAAGCCAAAGCCGCTCGCCCCGACGCCATCATCGCCACCGGCCGCTCGGATTATCCCAATCAGGTCAACAATGTGCTGTGCTTCCCGTATATCTTTCGGGGCGCACTGGACGTAGGCGCGACCACCATCAACCGCGAGATGCAATTGGCCTGTGTGCGGGCGCTGGCGCAACTGGCCCGCGAACCGCACTCCTCCGAGGAAATGGCGGCCTCTGGCGGCGAGAGCATTACCTTCGGGCCAGAGTATCTGATCCCCAAACCGTTCGAGTCGCGGCTGCTGTTGACCCTGCCGCCCGCCGTCGCCAAGGCGGCGATGGAATCCGGGGTCGCGACTCACCCGATCACTGATTTCGCCGCCTACCAGCAGCGGCTTAGCCAGCATGTCTACCGCTCAGGGATGGTGATGCGGCCGGTGTTCGACCGCGCCAAGGCCGACCGCAAGCGGATCATCTACGCCCAAGGCGAAGAAGAACGGGTGTTGTGGGCAGCGCAGGCGGTGATTGACGACGGCATCGCCTATCCGGTGCTGATTGGCCGCCGCCAGCGGGTCGAACAACTGATCCGGGAACTTAACCTGCATATCCGTCCCGATCAGGATTTCGATCTGATTGACCAGCAGAACAATCCCTATTACGAGGACTGCTGGCGGGAGTATCACCGGCTGCGCGGTCGCCACGGCGTAGACCCCAACAACGCTCAGATTCGGGTCAACACCCGCGCTACCGTGGTCGGTGCCCTGTTGTTACGGCTGGGTCATGGCGATGCGCTGATCTGCGGACTGGTCGGCAACTATCCCGATCATGTGGATTATGTGCTGGACATCATCGGCTTGCGGGAAGGCGTGCGCACCCCGGCGGCGCTGGACATGCTGATCACCTCGCAAGGCCCGCTGTTCCTCTGCGACACGCACCTCAACGAAAATCCCACCGCCGAGGAACTGGCCGACATTACCCTGCTGGCCGCTGAGGAAGTGCGCCGCTTTGTCACTCCTAAAGTGGCGCTGCTGTCGCGCTCCAACTTCGGTTCCTACCATTCGCCGCAAGCCCGCAAAATGGCAGAGGCGCTGACAATCATCCGCCAGCGGGCGCCAGAGCTGGAAGTGGAAGGCGAAATGCGCGGCGACGTGGCGCTATCAGAAGGACTGCGCAGCAGCATCTACCCCGGATCGCGGCTGAGTGGCGCGGCCAATCTGCTAATCATGCCCAATGTGGACGCCGCCAACATTTCCTTCACCCTGCTGAAAATGCTGACCAACGGCGTGGCGGTTGGGCCGATCATGCTGGGTCTGGCCATGCCCGCCCATATCCTGACCCCTTCATCAGCCGCACGGCGGATCATCAATATGAGCGCCATCGCCGCAGTGGATGCCCAAGAAGCAGTGCGCCAGATGGGCCGAAGCTGATTTTTCCCCGATCCATTATGGATTTATCTGGATCGGGGAGACTTCAGAACATCTCGATATCGTCGTCATCAGCCGCCGCGCCGCTGCTGGCCGCTTTCTGCTTTTTCTCTTCGATAGCCTGCATGTAAATCGCCAACGCCTGCTTGACGGTCTTGCCCTGCATCACGGCTTCAAACATCAGCCGCTCCTCTTCCATCGTGTAACGGGATTTGATTTTCTCCTGCATTCCCAGCCATTCATAGGGGTTATACAGCCGCCGCGAATCGGAGACCAAATCAGCCAGCGTGCCCAGGCTGGAGCTGACATGGCTGAGCCGCTGCGTCAGCTTGTCATAGAACTGAAAAGCGACAATCGCGGATCGCATCATCTCGCCCACGGTTTCGCAACTGCCGATCATGCCGACTTTGGCCGCTGCCGTGTCTTCTGTATCGGGTAGACCGCTGGCGATTCTTTCGATCATCTTCACCTGGCCCATCATCGAGGTGAATGAATTACTCAGCACCTCGACCGATCCATCGCTGTCGCGCATGGAGATTTCTATCTGCGCCACGCCCAGCGCCAGCATCAGAATGGTTTCCCGAATCTGACTCCAGTCCAGATCGGGGTGACGCGCACTTGAACCCGGCAAGCTATCCACCGTCATCATCGTCTCCTGTCAGAAAAAAGCAAACCGCCAAGGCGGCAAGGGTAAAGCTTTAATGATTTTAGGTTGATTTTGTGGCAATTATCCGCCCAATGTCCTACCACTCAATATGCGTCCGCACCGCAAATGGCTTTCGGCTAATCGAACGATGATTATTCTTGTACAAAAAACTATTCCAATTCAATCAGTAATCAATATCGTGGTTTGCCCGCGCTCCGTTTCCGGCGCTATACTTATTTTTGACATATGGTTTGGAAATCCCTGACCTGCCCGATTCTGTTGTTGCCCGCCCAGTGGAGCGCCTGATGCATTCGACCCCTCCCACACAAGGTTTGTACCGCCCTGAATTTGAAAAGGATAGCTGCGGCTTCGGCCTGATCGCCCAGATGGATAACAAACCCAGCCATTGGCTGGTGCAAACCTCGATCAATGCCCTGGCCCGCTTGACCCATCGCGGCGCGGTCGCGCCGACGGCAATCCGGCGATGGCTGCGGGCTGCTGATGCGCAAACCGGATGCGCTTCTGCGCCGGGTCGCGGCGGAAGCCGGGATCAAGCTGGGCGCGCATTACGGCGTAGGCATGGTGTTCCTTAATCGTAATACGGTGTTGGCCGACGCCGCCCGCGCCGATTTACGGGCTGAGCTGGAAAAGGAAGGGCTGACCGTGGCGGGCTGGCGGGTTGTCCCTATCGATCCTGACGCCTGCGGCGGCGAAGCCCGCAAAACCCTGCCCCATATCGAACAACTTTTCGTCAACGCTCCCGCCAACCTGCTGCCGGAAGCCTTTGAGCGGCATTTGTTCATTGCCCGCCGCCGCGCCAACTTGCACATTCGCAGCCGCGATCCGGTCTATTACGTCCTGTCGCTGTCCAGCCGGGTGATTTCCTGGAAGGGCCTGGTGATGCCGGCCCACCTGCCGGTGTTTTACCGCGATCTGAACGACGAACGGCTGGAATCGTCGATCTGCCTGTTTCATCAGCGGTTTTCCACCAACACCCTGCCGCAATGGTGGCTGGCGCAGCCGTTCCGCTATCTCGCGCACAACGGCGAAATCAACACCATTCGCGGCAACCGCAACTGGACCGAGGCCCGCAGTCACAAGTTTTCCACCCGCTTGCTGCCGGACATGGCGCAACTGCGCCCGCTGGTGAATATGACCGGTTCCGATTCCAGTTCGCTGGACAACATGCTGGAACTGCTAACGATGGGCGGGATGGACATTTTCCGCGCCATGCGCCTGCTGATTCCGCCCGCCTGGCAGAACGTCGAGCATCTTGATCCGGATTTGCGCGCCTTTTACGAATACAACTCGATGCACATGGAGCCGTGGGACGGGCCAGCCGGGATCGTGCTGACGGATGGCCGTTACGCGGGTTGTGTGCTGGATCGGAATGGCCTGCGCCCAGCCCGCTACGTCATCACCGCCGACCGCCATTTCACCATCGCTTCGGAAATCGGCGTGTATGACTACGCGCCGGAACAAGTGGTCGCCAAGGGCCGGATGAAGCCGGGCGAAATGCTGGCGGTGGATGTGGAAACCGGGCGCCTATTGACGCCAACCGACATTGATAATGACCTCAAGAGCCGTCATCCCTACCGGCGCTGGCTGCGCGGCCACGTTCAACGGCTGCAATCCCTGTACAAAATCGAGCCGAATTTGGAGCCGCTGTCCGCCGATGCGCTGAACGCCTATCAAAAGCTGTTCGGCGTGACCTTCGAGGAGCGCGATCAGGTGTTGCGGGTGCTGGCCGAAGCCGGGCAGGAAGCGATTGGCTCAATGGGCGACGACACCCCGTTTGCGGTGCTGTCCGGCCAGCCGCGCTCGCTGTACGACTATTTTCGCCAGCAGTTCGCCCAGGTCACCAACCCACCCATTGATCCGCTGCGCGAAGCGGTGGTGATGTCGCTGGAAACCTGTCTTGGCGCGGAGTGCAGCCTGTTTGAGGAAAGCTCAGATTACGCGCCGCGCCTGACCGCTCATTCGCCGGTGTTGACCGAGGGCCGGTTGCAGGCGCTGCTCGACAATCCCGGCGGGCGCTATCCGCATCGCCGCATTGAACTGCATTACCCGGTCGGCGAAGGCTTGCGGAACGCGATTGAGCGCGTTTGCGACGAAGCGGTGGCGGCGGTGCGCGGCGGCGCTACCTTGCTGGTGCTGTCCGACCGCGCCATGACCCCGGACACCCTGCCGATTCATGCGCTGCTGGCGGTGGGCGCGGCGCATCATCGGCTGGTGCGCGACGGCTTGCGCTGCGAGGCCAATCTGATCGTGGAAACCGCCACGCCCGCGATCCGCATCAGTTCGCGGTGCTGCTCGGCTACGGCGCGACCCTGGTTCATCCCTGGCTGGCCTACGATTGCCTGCGCGATCTGATCCGCAGCGGCGAGATTGCCAGCGGCGATTATCCAAAGCTGGCGGAAAACTACCGCAAGGGGATTGATAAAGGTCTGTACAAAATTATCTCCAAAATGGGCATTTCCACCCTGAACAGTTATCGCGGCGCCCAACTGTTCGAGATCGTCGGCCTGCATGATGAAGTGGTGACGCTCTGCTTCAAGGATACGGTGAGCCGGATTCAGGGGGCGCGGTTCGCCGATCTGGAAGCCGAACAGATCAAGCTGGCCGAGCGGGCCTGGCGGCGGCGCTTGCCGATTGCAACCGGCGGTTTGCTCAAATACATCCACGGCGGCGAATATCACGCCTATAACCCGGATGTGGTGGCGACGCTGCAACAGGCGGTCGGCAGCGGCGACTACCGCGATTATCAGGCTTACGCCAAACTGGTGAACGAGCGCCCGGTCGCGGCCTTGCGCGATCTGTTCCGGTTCAAGCCGACGAGCGGGCCGATTCCGCTGGATGAGGTGGAGCCGATTCAAAGCATCCTGCCGCGCTTCGATTCCGCCGGGATGTCGCTGGGCGCGCTGTCGCCGGAAGCGCATGAGGCGCTGGCGACGGCGATGAACCGCCTGGGCGGGCGCTCCAACTCCGGCGAGGGCGGCGAAGACCCGGCCCGCTACG
>JAAUTD010000016.1 GCA_012031845.1 Synechococcaceae cyanobacterium SM1_2_3 | reverse complement strand
TGATTTATATACCGGATGAACGCGGTTTTTTGCGTTCCAGTTAACACCTGTTTTGCTTCACGCTCGAACCTGACCGCTCGCGGACAACGCGGAGCATCGCCGGCCGCACAATTCGGCCACCCTTTCACGATTTTTGACAGGCTGCGTTGATACTTGGCTGTTTCTTTTCTCAAGCGTCCGCCCTTGCGCCGCACTAGACGATAGGGTGGCCGTTGTACGAGTAGTGCGCCGGGGTCACAACGGCATTCAATCGGGGCGTTTTCATCAGCCACATCGGGGTGTAACGCACAGAGAACCCAGGCTTCCATGTCCTGTGCGGGAACACAGAGGACAACATTCAGAGGCAGGCTTGCGCCGAGCGATGCGATCAGATGCTCCCGCACCCAGTCACAGGCATTTTTGGCCAGCGGACAGAGGCCACTGAACACGGGTGATTTGAAATCGGGATCGGTGGCTACATCGGCATCCATGTGGATAATAAGGCAATCCGCCTGTCTGAATGCTTCGTCGCGCCCGGCCGCGCCCCCATGCGCTGTCCGGAGCACCAAGCCAGCACACCTTTCCATCCTTCGGAAAGATTGCTATCCAGTTCCTCGGCATAAGCCGAAGATGGCGGTTGAATCTGCCGGGGGATGAAATCCTCGCCGCCCAGCCAGTGTTCGACAAGGCCCTGAATGACGATCTGATCTGTTGAGCCTTCGGTAACAAAATAGATGTTCTTCATCAAATATACGTGATCAAATGTTCGTGGGTACGCCACCAAAAGTACCCATAACCCATTGCTGGGACAGGGGAATGCCCTGATCGGCCATGTCGAGCAGTTGTTCGCTCACTTCAACGCGGCGCACAACCGTTTTGCCCCGATTGCTGCGCTCTACGGTAAACAGACGGACCGCCTCTTCCCGCAAAGGCAGGCCATCCAGAACCAGGGGATTATGTGAGGTCAGCAGCAGTTGCCGATCCGGCCGGGCGGTCATCCAGTCGCACACCTTGCGGGTCAACGCCTTGGCCAGGCGCGGATTAAGGGCATGGTCGAAATTGTCCACGGCCAGAACGGGAGGTGATTTAGGGTGATGCACCAGCGCCGTTATGAACAGCACATACAACGCGCCCTCGCTGGCGTCATAACCGGACAAAATGTTCCTGCCCTCGGCCATGAAACGGTCGCGAAAGCGGAGGATTCGGGTCGGTTGCGGGATGTTTTTTGACACTGGCGCGGAGTCGGGGCCGGTCACAGCCAGCGCATCGGCCCAATCAATTAATTCCAACACGGATTCATAAAGTTCACGCACATTGTCATGATGCAAAAGGGGTATACGTCCAAAGACATCATTGACTGCTTCTGCAAGGCGACCGCCGCTTAGGCCAACCGGTTCGCGGCTCTGCGGGTCTGTGTTGAGTCCACGCAAGGTTGCTGTATCTGGAGCAAAGATCGCGAACTGGCGTAGTTCCTTCAATAACTGACCAGCGAGACTTTCTTCGGGAAGCTCCACTGCCTTCAAGGCAGTGTAACCGGACGTTGGGTCAAGGCGAAGATCGCTATTTGGGGAGCGCCCGACGATTTTTTCTCCCCCTTTGGTAAGTTTCTCCGTCTTGAATCGCCAAGCGAGTTCCGGTTTATTCAAAGGATTGAAAAGCCCTATGGAGAATGACGCATCAGCCTTGGAAGCAGTGAAACGAATCTCCGTAGGCTGCTTGCTACCTCTAAAACTGGATTTATAAAGTACGGGAAGGCCGGGCCAGACGCCGCGCCGTAATAAGGCTTCGTCATCCACTCGACCGTTGGCGGCCGCGCCAAGCACCCCGATAGCCTCCAGCAGGTTGCTTTTACCGCTGCCATTAGCGCCGATGAAAACATTGACGCGACCGAGATCAATCTCAACCTTTTCGAGGGACTTAAAGGATTCAACTGTGATTTGATTAAACATAATGTGGTTAGTCTAAACCACAGTTAGACTTGGCAACTACCCGGCGCACTTTCAAATACACATTCACAAGCTGACTCGACTTGCATGGATAGCTAAAGCCGCTGGCGCAACACATCTTCAATCTCCGCATCGCTCAAGACCAGCGGATTGGTCTTCATGCTACCGCCGCGTGAATGAGCCACGATATGCGAAAAATCCTGTTGCTGAACGCCATAAGCGCTTAATCGCGGCAAAGCCAGTTGCTCAGTCCAGCGATCCAGCAACGTCAGCAGCGCCGCATGAGCCTCATCGTGATCGTCATAGCGTCGCCCATGCAGAATTTCAGCAGCGCGGGCATATTTACGCCACGCCGGATTATCGGGATCGCGTTCGCGCAGCGCAGTCAGATTAACGCGAGTGGCCGCTCCAACCAGCGTCCCGCAAACCACGCCATGCGGAATCGGGAAAAACGCGCCCAGTGGCGAAGCCAGCCCATGCACCGAACCCAAACCGGTTTGCGCCAGACAGACCCCGGACAGCAGCGCCGCATAAGCCATTTGCTCTCGACCGCTCGCGGCGGCTTCATTGCCCTCATACCAGGCAAACAAACCTTCCCGCACCGCGCTTAATCCGCTTTCCGCCAGCGCATCGGTGAATGGATTAGCTCTAATGGAGACATAGGACTCCAGCAATTGAGTGAGCGCATCCATTGCATTCGCGGCGATTTGCGGCTGCGGACAACTGGCCAATAAATCAGGATCGAGCAGCGCGTATTCCGGGATTAGCAAATCATGGCGAAAGGATTTTTTGAAACCGGACGGGCCGCGCACGCTGAGTACTGCGTTTTTAGTCGCCTCGCTGCCAGTGCCCGCCGTGGTGGGAACCGCAATAAACGGGAGTACGGGGCCATGATAAGGCTTTTCCGGACCAACTCCTTCCAGATAATCCATGACCGAATCGCCGCTCGGCAATAGCCCGGCGATGGCTTTAGCAGCGTCCAATACACTGCCGCCGCCAATCCCGACAACAACGTTAATCCCCGCATTGTGAAATTGCTGAACTACCGCATCTACCCGCTGCGGCGATGGCTCATCATCAATCGTCATGTGATGACCGCTAATGACCGCCTGATCCAGGGCTGCTTGCAATGCCGACCATCGTGGCGAATGGATAAAGGAACGCTGTCCGGTCACCAGCAATGCGCTGTTGCCATATTGAGCAATCAATCCGGGCAGTTTGCTAATAACGCCAGAGCCGAATTCAATGCGCGGCAGGCGAGCGATAGAGAAAGGCGGGATCATTGTGGTATTCCGGAAATTTTCAGCAGTGGTATGAATCCAGGGCTTTCGCTAACTGCGATGTAGCACGGGCATCCTGCCCGTTTCAACACGGATTAGAAGCTCGCGCTACGCTAACCCCCAGAATATGACCGTCATAGTTTCGGGACTTTCGCTTCGGATTCAAAAACCGTTCGGGTTGAGCCGTGAGCCTGTCGAACGGTCGAACCCCGATTTTTACCGATGAATGCCCTTCGACAGAGCTTCAGGGCGAACGGTTGGATCGAAAATCCTGAGTTTAATAGTTTATGAACAGACCGATGAAGAATATCGCCGAGCTGAAAATTTGGGAAAATCAGGGAATTTCAAATTTACGCCGCAACCTCCGATTTCAGATCGGCCCGATCACAGACCACATTCAGCAACGCATCAACGATGCGCGGATCAAACTGGGTTCCGCTCCGTTCCCGGATATAGGCAATCGTCTGTTCCAACGACCATGCCTGTTTGTAAACCCGCGCATGAGCCAGCGCATCGAACACATCGGTGACTGCCACAATGCGAGCGGAAAGCGGGATGGCTTCGCCCGCCAGCCCATCAGGATAGCCGCTGCCGTCGTACCATTCATGGTGATGACGCGCAATCTGCGCACCCAGCGTTAAGTAGCTCTGACCATCCACCATCGCATCAGCGCGGCTTAACAGTTCGCCGCCATTGATGGTGTGCTGCTTCATCACGCCCCACTCATCCTGATCCAGCTTGGCCGGTTTTTTCAGAATAGCGTCGGGCGTACCCACCTTGCCCACGTCATGAAGCATGCTGGCCATGCCGATTTGTTCCAGAAACAGAGTATCCAGTTGTTCGCTGAAATGACCACGCCGTTTCAGCGCCCGGGTCGTCGCGTTGCACAAATCAGCGATCCGCAGCACATGTTCGCCGGTGTCGGTATCCTTGTACTCGGCCAGTCCAGCCAAAGCCACCACAGTAGCTTTCTGGGCCTGGCGAAGCTGTTCATACAGGTACACGTTGTCGAATCCAACCGCGATCTTGGATGAAAACACTTCCACCAGCCGCCGATCAGTGTCCTTGAGCGAATGGCCGATTTGCAGATAAATCACAATGTCCCGCGCCCGGCCAAATTCGCTGGTCGCCAGATAGATCGTTGAGTATTCATGGTGATAGCGGTTCTCGCCCTGGCGCAAGGTCAATTCGATGGCCTCGGCGACGGCGGGCGCGATCACCCGTTGAAGCGGCTGGTTGATCGCATCTTCATAGCGGCCAGACCCGGCCAGCACATAAGGTTCGGCCATATCGCGGCCCCGCAGGTCGCCCCAGCGCACACAGAGAATGCCTTCTTCGGCGATGTTCAGCAGGCTGCACAACTGGGTCAGTGCGCCAGCGGCGAATTGGGCCATTGAACGCCGCTGGAACAGCGAGGAGGAAGCGTCAATGATTTTGGTCAGGCCGCGCCGGTTGGCTTCAATGATATTGATGTGTTCGTAACTGCGCAGCGCCACCACGGTCGCCGAGAATAATTGCTGAGCGGTCAATTCGGCTTTGGACCGGTAATCGTTGATGTCGTAATCAATGATCACGTCACGTTCCGGGGCCTGGCCAGGCTGGCCGGTGCGCAGAATGATCCGCACCTCGCGGTTCGCCAATTCCTCGCGGATGCGCTTGACCAGGGACAGTCCGGCGTGTTCGCTTTCCATCACCACATCCAGCACAATCAAGGCGACATGGGCGTTTGCCGCAGAATTTCGAACGCTTCATCGGCGGAAAAGGCGCTAATCAACCGGATGCTGCGCTGGTTATAGCGCAGGCCAGACAACACCAGTCGGGTCATGGCGTGAACTTCCGGTTCATCATCCACCACCAGCACCCACCACGGATCGAGACCATCACTGATCGCCAGGTCGCCGCTGTCCTCTTCATCCGCTTGATCCAGGGCGAAACAGAGCAATTCATCCTCTTCTGCCACGGGATGGGAAAACGGCATCATTTCAGCATCCTGACAAGTTAAATCTATGGCTTCTAACATGGGGCATTAACCTCCAAATGTGGACGCCAGCCGGATTTACCCCGATTGGCTGGATGCGATCCGCCGAAACCGGATCGTGAACGTGGTTCCCTGGCCCGGCTGGCTGCGCAGATGCAACTGACCCTGCAAGACGCCGGACACCAGGTTGTAGACCAGGTGCAGACCCAGCCCGCTGCCGCCGTTATTGCGCTGAGTAGTGAAAAACGGCTCAAATACTTGTGACTGCTGTTCCAGGGGAATCCCGCAGCCATCATCGCTGTAACGCAACTCCACATGATCTGCATCGGGCTGTGTGGCCTGGATCGTCAAATGGCCGGCCTGATCTTCGGAATAGGCATGAGTGACGCTGTTGAGAATCAGGTTGGCCAGGATTTGCGCCAAGGCGCCGGGATAGCTGTCCATCTGCAAATCAGCCGGGCATTCCACGCTGATGCGGTGCGCAGTCTTTTTCAGGCGGGGACGCAGATTCAGCAGGACTTCTTCGATGTAGTCGCGCAGATTGAAGATGCGGCGCTCGCCGCTGGTCTGATCCACCGCCATCATCTTGAAGCTCTTGATGAGTTCGGTCGCCCGCCGGGTATTGGAAAGCAGCAGTTGCAGCGACTCGTCCAGATCGTTGAGAAAGCTGTGAAAATCGTTCTTGCTCATGCGTCCGCTGGCGAATCGCGCCTGCATGGCGACGTTGCTCTCGGCCAGGTGGGTGGCGACGGTGTAGGTAATGCCAATCGGGGTGTTCACTTCATGGGCAACCCCGGCCACCAGTGAACCCAGCGCGGCCATTTTTTCCTTGCGCACCAGCTCAACCTGGCTGACCCGAAGCTGATCGAGCATGTCTTCCATCTGGCGCAGCATGAATTGCAGCAGATCAATCCCGCGTCCCAGCCCGGCGTATTGGCGACCTTGGGTGATGATAAAGCCGGTGTGAAGGGCATGGGGGTAATCGGTCATGATCCGGGCGCTCAGATCATGGATGCTTAATGAGGCGTCCACACGCAGCGGCTGGCGCTCCATCAGGTCGCGAACCGGCTTGTGGGCATACAGTTCGGGGCGAAACGGCAGCGCAAACAGGGAAATGAAGGAAACCCGATCCACCAGGCCGAAACTGCCGTCATGTTCCTGAATGGCCAATCCCGATATGGAGGAATCAGCGAGGAATTGCCGGAACACTTCGCCGCATTGGGTATCGGCGGACAGCAACGGCGCACGGGTGCAGAGCATGGCCGCAGTGTAGGTCTTGGGGAAAAGATCGGCGGCGGCGGAAGGAACGCCCAGCGATGTTTCACCCGCATCACCCGTCGAGATTGGGAGCATGAAACGTGCAATAACTCGATAGCTTTAGTGGCTACCGACTATAGCCAAGGCGGGTTACAGGCAGATTAACCGCTCTTGTTGCGCTGCATCATCCAGGGTTAGCGTGGGCGCAGCGCGGCGATCACCGGCTGCGTTTCCGGCCAGACGCCGCGCCAAAGCTGGAAGGATTGCGCCGCCTGCTCCACCAGCATCCCCAGACCATCCACCACCTGCGCAGCGCCTTGCGCCTGCCCCCAGCGCATGAAGGCGGTCGGCTGGTCGCCATACATCAGGTCATAACACCAGCCGCCGGACGCCAGCATTTCGTCCGGCAACTGCGGAGCCTGATGAGCCAGTCCGGCTGCGGTGGCGTTGATGATTAAATCAAACTGCCGCCCGACCAGTTCGGCGAAGCCGCGCCCGGAGACCCGTCCCAGATCGCTAAAGCGCATGGACAGCTCCAGCGCCTTTTCCGCAGTCCGATTGGCGATCACCACCTGTTCGGGCTTTTCCAGCAGCAGCGGCTGCAACACGCCCCCGCGCCGCGCCGCCCGCGCCCAGCAGCAGAATCCGCCGTCCCGACAGCGCATAACCATGATTCACCGTCAAATCGCGCACCAGTCCCAGCCCGTCGGTATTGTCGCCGCGCGCGCCGGAGCGGTCGAAAATCAGGGTATTGACTGCGCCTGCCCGTTCGGCGCGGGCGCTCAGAATATCGGCGAAAACCCAGGCGTCCTGTTTGAATGGCACGGTGATGTTCAGACCCTTGCCGCCTGCGGCCCGAAAGTCTCGCGCTGCGGTCGCAAACTGGCCCGGCTCAACCAAAATGGCGCGATACTCCAGATTCTGGCCGGTTTGCGCTGCGAACAGCGCATGAATCTGCGGCGATTTGCTATGCGCAACGGGATTGCCCATGACTGCATAGAGATCGGGCGCTGTGGTCATGCTGTGTTCTCCTGGTGACATCAATTTTCTGGTTTCTCAGGATTTTCGCTCCATCCGTTCGCCCTGACGCTTCGGCAAGCTCAGCAGTCGAAGGCCATTCATCGGCAAAAAAGGGGTTCGACCGTTCGACAGGCTCACGGCTCACCCCGAACGGTTTATGAACCCGAAGCGAAAGTCCTGCTAATGAGTCCGTAGCGGCTTCTGCAACCGCTGCCCAAATTCGGCGGGCGTCACATATTGCAGCAAAGCCTGGCCGTTATCGCCCAGCAACAAGTCCAGTCCCAATGCTGGATACAGCCAGTGCGCTCCACCCTTCGCGGCAATCCGTTCGGCGGGTTCGCCAAAACGCTTGCGCACGATGTCGGCGTCAAATTTCACAATAGGCATATAAGTGATTGCAGTGACGATAGCCTTTAGCGCCAAATCCTGATCCGCTTCGGCCAGCAGATAGCGCCGCCCGCCTCCGATAGCCGGTTGACCGGCGCCGGCGTGAGTGCGCAGCGTGGTGAATACCGGATCGGGCAATTGGGCGGATAACACCAGCCGGGCGTTGAATCCACCCACCACTGCATCGCGGAAATAGGCTTCCAGTTGCACCACGCCGTCCCGGTTCTGAAACAGACCCAGATCGTAGCGGCGACCGAACTTGTTCACCGCATCGCGCAGAGTGCTTTGGCCCAGGGTCAGACTGAACACGGTCAGGGTTGCGCCGTCCGGGCTGGCGCTGGCTTGCCAAGGCAAATCGTGGCCGGGGGCGGACGGCTGACCGCCGGGCGGACGCATGATCGCCAGAAAAATCCGCTCATCGCCACCGCCAGCAGCGCCAGCAGCGCTATTTTCCAGCGTTTCCAGGATTTTCGCTCCATCCGTTCGCCCTGAGCCTGTCGAAGGGCATTCATCGGAAAAAATTGGGGTTCGACAGGCTCACCCCGAACGGTTTTTGAATCCGAAGCAAAAGTCCTGGTTTCATGCGTGCTGCCGCAGCCAGTGCGCCGCTGACCCAGCGAAATAGGTCAGAATGGCGTCGGCTCCGGCCCGCTTGATCGCCAGCAGTGATTCCATCATCACGGCCGGTTCGTCCAGCCAGCCATTGCGCACCGCCGCCAGCAGCATGGCGTATTCGCCGCTGACCTGATAGACGAAAGTGGGCGCAGCAAACTGATCTTTGACCCGGCGTACAATGTCCAGATACGGCATTCCCGGCTTGATCATCACGATGTCCGCGCCTTCCTCCAAGTCCAGCGCCACCTCGCGCAACGCCTCATCGCTGTTGGCCGGGTCCATCTGGTAGCTGAATTTGTTGCCCTTGCCGAGCGCGCCCGCTGAACCGACCGCATCGCGGAACGGCCCGTAAAAGCTCGACGCATACTTGGCGGAATAGGCCAGAATCCGGGTATGAATGAAGTCGTGGGATTCCAGCGCCTCGCGGATCGCGCCGATCCGGCCATCCATCATGTCGGAGGGCGCGACCATATCCGCGCCCGCTTCGGCGTGAGAAAGCGCCTGCCGGATCAATACGCTCACGGTTTCGTCGTTGAGGACCGCGCCAGCATCGTCCACCAGGCCATCCTGACCGTGACTGGTGAACGGATCGAGCGCCACGTCGGTGATGACGCCCAGTTCGGGGAAATGGCTTTTCAGCGCCCGCACCGCCCGCTGCGCCAAGCCTTGCGGGTTATAGGCTTCGGCGGCGTCCAGCGATTTGGCTTCTGGCGGAGTGACCGGAAACAGCGCCACCGCCGGCACGCCCAGCGCCGCCAGCTTTTCCACGTCACGCAGCAATTGATCCAGGGTCAACCGCTCTACGCCGGGCATGGACGCCACGGGTTCGCGGCGGTTTTCGCCTTCAATCACGAATAACGGTTGAATCAGATCGGCGACGGTCAACACCGTTTCCCGCACCAGTCGGCGCGAGAATTCATCGCGGCGCATCCGGCGCAGGCGAACGCCGGGAAATTGACCGTTGACGATCTGGGGCGATTTGGACATGCGAGCGTTCTCCAGCAGGGAAGGGTCAAATTCATCGGTTTGCGGCGATGATGCGCTGCATTATAGCCTTGGCTGGCTGTGGAACGGGCATCGGGCCTGTGCGACACCCTCTGACTTGTGAGATTTCGCCAATGACTGATCTATTGCAGTACGAACCGGCTATTCGCCTGGGCTGCTTTTCTGCGGTGCTGGTGCTGATGATGGTTTGGGAATGGCGACTGCCGCGCCGGGCATTGAGCTTGCGCCGGGTGCAACGCTGGCCCGGCAATCTGGGCGTCATCGTGGTGGATAGCGTGGTGGTGAGACTGGTCTTCCCGGTGCTGGCGGTTGGCGTCGCCGGACTGGCGCAGGCGCAGGGCTGGGGGCTGCTGAATTGGCTGGATGCGCCACTCTGGCTGGCCTTAATTGTTTCGCTGTTGCTGCTGGATTTGGCGATTTACGGCCAGCATGTGCTGTTCCATAAAGCGCCGCTGTTGTGGCGACTGCACCGGATGCACCATTCCGATCTGGATTTCGACGTGACCACCGCCTTGCGCTTTCACCCGCTGGAAATCGTGCTGTCCATGCTGATTAAGCTGGGCGTGGTCGCGCTGTTGGGAGCGCCGCCGGTGGCGGTCATGCTGTTTGAGGTGATATTGAACGCCACCGCGATGTTCAATCATGGCAATGTCCGTTTGCCGGAGCGGCTGGATCGGCTGTTGCGCTGGATCGTGGTGACGCCGGACATGCACCGGGTTCACCATTCGATTCATCCAGAAGAAACCAATAGCAACTTCGGCTTTAACCTGCCGTGGTGGGATCGGCTGTTCGACACCTATCGCGATCAGCCCCGCGCTGGGCATACCGGCATGAACATCGGTCTGGAGTATTTCCGCGACAGACAAGCGACCGGATTGCTGAATTTATTGTTGCAGCCGTTTATGAATGTCGCGCCAAATCCGACTTTGCGCTAATAGCGCACGGCCCCGGATTCAAGGCAATGTCGTCTGGATAATGGCGGTTGGGGCTAACCTGGCGCAAAACCAGCGACTGAGTCAGAGATATGCGGCGCTGGACGCCGGGTAGAACCGAAACTCACCGGTTCAATTACCTTGATTATCCCAGTACCATTGCCAAAGCCTCTGATCCGGAACGCCAGCCGCCATGACTCTAGCGCCCACGTTGCAAATACCCGGCTACACCATCGAAAAGAGCCTCGGCGTGGGTGGCATGGCGCGAGTCTGTCTCGCCATGCAGAACGCGCTGAACCGGCAAGTGGCGCTCAAGATGCTCACCTTGGCCGCTCCGCAATTTCAGGAGCGTTTTCTGCGCGAAGGCTGCATGGTCGCCCGCCTCAATCATCGCCATATCATTACCGTTCATGATGTTGGCGAATATCAGGGTTGTTATTACATCGCGATGGAATACGCCGAGGGCGGGACTTTGGAATCCCGCATTCAGAAGGGATTGGGCGCTGATCAAGTATTGACCATTTTGAAACAGGCGGCCTTGGCGCTGGGCTACGCCCATCAACAAGGACTGGTGCATCGGGACATCAAGCCCGGCAATATCCTCTTTCGGGCTGATGGCGTCGCCGTGGTCTCTGATTTTGGCATTGCCAAGGACTATCACCAGGACGACCCTTTGACCCAGACCGGCTGGGCGCTGGGCACCCCAACCTACATGAGTGTGGAGCAGGCGTTGGGGCAAGCCGTGGATAGCCGCAGCGACCTGTACAGTCTGGGCGTGATGTTTTACGAGATGCTCACTGGCGAAAAGCCGTATCAGCGCGGGATCGCCTGACGCTATTAACCATGCATCGCGATCAGCCGATTCCGCGCCTGCCCGGATCGCTGGCCCGTTACCAAGATATTCTTGACCGGCTGATGGCCAAGAAGCCGGAACAGCGATTCGCCTCCGCCGCCCAATTGCTCGAAGAACTCGCCCTGCTGCATACCGATTCCATGATCCAGACGCAGGATTTAGCGACGAAAATAATGATGAGCGAAGGCCAATGGCGGGCAGGCATCGGGTAGAAGGCAACAAGGAAAATAACGACTGGAATCTGAAGCGGTAATCAGAGCGGCTCCTGATCAGCCAAAGCAGCGCCGATCTGAAAAAACGCCTGCCATGCAAAACATGGACAGGCGCTTTATTTAATGCATGACAGCAATAGAACCGGCGCAAAACCAAAAGAAAAAAACGCCGCTTACTAATAGCAGACCGGGTGATAACGATAGTAATAGTGCCGGGTGTAATAGCCCCGGGTCTTCTTGCCCACTTCTTCAACAAGAGCCAGTATTTCGGTTTTGTTCTTGTCGGTTGTTTCAGCAATTTTGCGCGCTTCATCCAGCCATTCCTTGATAGCATCGGAGGCTGGCCTGGTCGAAGCAGCGGTCTTGTCCGATCCCTTAATGGTGATTTCCTTAACCCGGCTTTCCTTCAGCATCTTCGCCGCAGAGATCAGGGCGAGAGGGTCTTGCTGGGCCTTGCCATATTGCGCAATTTCGTTAGCGAAATTCACCCATCCTGCGGCCTGATCAGCGTCAATATCAGTCTTCGCAGCATCGCTTGGAGCAGTCTCGGCAGCGACGGCCAGATTAATGGCGACTGGCGAAATAAGAAGAGTGGCGGCAAGCACAAGGAATGGTCTGAGCGTGGCTTTCATAATTTACTCCTTTCGTTTGGCGTGACTATCAATTCAAGTCCAGCATGGCGCATAAAAACGATCCATGTGACGGGCATAAACCTGCTTCCATACTCATACATCTCATAGTTTGGAGGAGAGAGAATTCGTTTGTCAACACGACCTATGGCAATCCTAAACCGTAGAATGGACATCCAGCCCGTTGACTGCTCAGCGGGCTGAATACCCGCACTACGTCAACAACTCAAACAGGATTGCTAGAGCGGCTGGAAAAACGGCCTGGGTTCTCAATAACCAGGGTCAAAATCCTAGTTATGGTCTTATGATCCGGTAAAGACTCCATGAATGCCAATTTGGTGTTTGATTCCTTGCAAATGACGATCTAACGCAGCTTGAATCTGACTGGCGTGTTGACCGCCATTCATATTTTGAAGCTCCTTATGCAAATCAGTTAAGGGCTTCTCACTGAAAATGATGACGAAATGATCGCTGCCATAGGGAGGCTCAACGTTTAAGTGCAACGGATAGGGTTTATCCAGAGGAACCTCCAGCGGATCATTAAGAGTCCCATCACGCAAGGGATAGAGATTATTAATAGTCCCATCAGATGCAATGTTAAACAGAGTTAAATAAGGATATTGCTGATGACTGGTTTCCAGCGTGACCTGTTCACCTGCACGGTGCAGCCGATCATTCGGCTTTAATACGATAGTTGGAGTCACTGCCTCACTGCGCTTTTTGATGTATTCAACAGTAATCAGTTTGTCGAATACCTTGGTGGCGTAAGCAATTTCAACACCGCCAGTCGGAGCAGGAGTTTGACCTTTCGCCCGGGAAAATGCTCTGGTTTCCTGAATTTTCGGTTGACGACCGTCATAAACCAGATCGCCAACTTGAGAGAATATCCGCTCTCGGCCAATGTCCCAAATCGCATTGGCCGTTTGTTTATCGCCAGTAGTTTTCGCCTGACCCAGAATCGGCCGCCACTGCTGTTCAGTAACCGTATCAGGAACATTGTCAACGAATACGGTAAATTCCACGGGCCGTTGGGCAGATGTCGCCGTCGCTATTTTGCCGTCGGTTGACAATTTGGCGTTCGCTACATCAGCCGACGACGGTTTGGCATTAATGGGAATGGAAAAATCATTGCTGCCAAAGCTTTGCACCTTCTGCTGTCCTTCGGTAGACATGCGAACATTTTCAGTAACCCAGCGTTCAAGCTTTTCCTTGGAAAACATGGGTTCGTTACTGGCGGCGGCATTGCGTAAAGACTTGGCGAAAGCCATGCTCAGAGCGCCACGGCTTTTTTGGTCTCAGGGTCGGTAATCTCCACCACTTCCTCATGATCAGGCACACCGCTGAAACCGAAAACATGAGCCGCAATCTCGCTGTCTTTGCCGCTCCCGTTACTGCGGCTGCTATTGACGGTGGTGGGGTTATTTTCTCCGCGACTTCGGCCGTAAAGCACGGTGAGCGCATCATTCTGGATGGTAAGCGCTGGAATTGAGCGTTTTTTGAACTGCTTTGGCGCAGCGAAAGCTCGAGTCACAGTCCCGGAATGGCAGGAATCAGCCACGAACAGGATTTTCAAATCGGGGGTCTCCCGAAATAAGGCATTTATTTCATCGTCAACAATGCGTTGATAAGTGGGTTGGTTACGAACCGCGAAATCCGCCAGAATAAAATTCTCATCCCGTCCATCGGATTCCGAATTAGCGACATGTTCCGGTTCCTGGGAACCATGACCGGCATAAGCAAAGACGAGAACATCGCCTTTTTTAGCCTGACTGGTGAGCGACTTCCATTTATTAAAAATAGAATCCCGGTCTGCGGCCTTATCCTTTAATAAAATTACCTGCTTGGCGCCAATTTTATTCAGTGCGTCGGCAACATCCTCAGCATCGTTTACTGCTCCGTCCAGTGCGCCGAATGTTTGGTAGTCGTTAATGCCGATTACCAGACCATAGACATCAGCAGCGCTGGCCGGGATTGATGCGCAGAGACCGCACAGCCCGATCACAAGCGCTTTCGCTGTTCTGGATAAGTAATAAGCATTTGACAAATTGAGAAAATTGCGTTTTTGCATCAGAGATTCTCCTTCCCGATCATGTAGTCGTGTTCCAGCCACGGCGGATTCAATCCTTGATGGCGGTTAAAGGAAATGCCAGTCGGGTCAATTCGTGCCCAAGGGGAATCGCCACCGGGTGCTGTTTTTCATATTTTTTATGCTGTTTGCGAATTTCCGCCATTTGGGTTTCAATAAAATTAACCATTTGCAGCGCAGTAACCTTTTTGTCGCGACGTCCAGCAGCATCTCCTTTAAGCCCAATAAACACGGCATAACCGAAAACGCCATGCCCGGTGCTTTTTCCGTCTGGCGTCAGATACTCGTCAGCAGCGACCTCCTGAGCGCTGGCGGCCGCGATCATGAGCAATTCTCCAAAACTTTCGCGGGCCTTTGAGATAGATTCCGACTGCTGTTTTACATCGTAGGCCCCGGAATGGCAGGAATCGAGAAAGATAACGACGTTGTTGGCTTTTTCGGAAATTTTCGCCAGCTTTTCGCCCAGTAATCGCTGTGAAATAGCCGTCTGCACATAGTCTTCAATCAGCGTGTTTTGCGGAATGAAGTAGTAGGTATTCTCATGATTTTCCCCATGCCCAGCCAGATAAACAACTACCGTGTCTTCGCGGGAGCTGATTTGGCTGGCGATCTGATCAAACGCCTTTTCGATCTCGGCGCGGGTGGCCTGTTCATCATACAGGCGCAAAACCGAGACTTTGCCAAAGTCATCCAGGCTGGCGTTCTTCTCCAGCAATCCGGCAATTTCCTGAGCGTCCCTGACAGCAAACCGCAAGGCGGTTCCAGCTTGGCGGTATTTGTTGATTCCCACTGACAGGACATACAGTGTTGGCTTGGTTTTTTCGCCCCGCATCGCTGCTTCGGCAGGGCTTGTTATTGCAGGCGCTATCAGCGCCACGAGGCTACTTTTGCCATTCGCCCGGTTACGGCTATCGTAGGCTCGCACCAGAAGCTTATTGATGCCTTCATCCAGTTCCAAATCCCGTTCCAGAATAACATCGGTCTCTTTTACCGGGATTTCTTTGCTTCCAGCGGGCGAATTCTTGATTGTTGCGCCAGAGACGGATGGCGCGGCAGTTCGCGAAAACCCCCGTGTTTTGGCATTGGCGTTCTCTACCACAACGCCATTGCGCAACAGTTGAATCTCACTGACGCCACCATTACGCTCCTTGAGTTTAAAACGCAACCGCACCAGTCTTTTACCGGCAGGAAGGTTATCTGTCTGCAATACCGCTTCCTCTGGTTTAATTTCATGATCTGTTGTGGCGGTTGTCGTTGGCGCAGCCGCCACAGCCGCAGGTTGCTGCGCCCGGACAAAGGCGCGCGTGACGTTTTTCCGATAGGGAAACAGGAGCTTGCCGCAGTTGATGGAGTAGCGGGCGTTGTGGTGGATGTGGTAGACATTGCCGCATTTGGAGCAGGCTCCACTCGGCGGAATGCGCGGGTAATCGTTTCCGATTTATCCAGCAGACAGTATTCAATCCATTCCACTTCTGGGACTGGCTCAACCAAAAGCCCTTTAATCACCTGCTGCGCCTGAGCATATTTTATTTTCAGATCGGTTTCGTGACCGCCTATCATTTTTTGGCTCAACAGCGACGGCGAATAGAAGCTCTGGTAGAGCTGGCCGAAATCAATCCATTCCGGCGTTTTGTTGCTGCCCCGATTGAGATGGTAACCCGCCAGATTTTTTCCACCATTCATGGAATGAGCAAAAAATCCCTCCTGAGTCCAAGCGATCCAGCGCAAGCCATCAACACTCACGAACAGGGCGGCGTATTCCTCAATCCGGGCTTGACGACCGGGCTGCATCGAGTATAACTGATACCAGCGCAGCGTCCCATCGGCTAATGCCGCCACCAAATAGCGGCCATCGCGGGAAAGATTAACTCCGGCAGCCGATGCAGGCACCTCCATTTTGACAAGCTCGTTACCTTGCGCATCAAACCAGCGCAAATAGTGATCAGTCCCCAGAATAAAACTGCTGTGATCCGCAGCTATCGCCAGGCTGCGCGATATTTCGTTGCGGCCTAAAGCAATCGTAGATTTTTTGAAAACTGGGGTCATGGTGTTTTGCCATTGATCAACAGGCAAAACAGCGTCACTGGTAATCGGCGGGGTTAATTCCGCATCTGGTGATGAGTTAATGGTCAGTTCCTGCTGAGGCTGAGATTCGCTAAAGCGGAAACGGGCGGTCTGTTTGGCGTTAAGTCGCCACTCTACCGTTAAGCCATCAGCGGAAAGGGCAAAGCGATGGCGGTAAATATTGCGAAAATCGGCAATAGGGGAGTCATGGCGCATTAATAAACGGCCGTCCAGCGTGACTATTCCCCAGGAAGGTTCGGCGGTCGCATAGAGCAATGCGCCATTCGGCAGCGGCGCCAGACTGGTAATGGTATTTTGCGCGACTGGCATATCCAAGGGTTTGCCGCCGCTTTGGGGCCAGCGCCGAATCATGCGCTGGTCGCCCTTTGCCGCGCCACCCGCAGCCAGCAAGTCTCCGCCTGACCAGGCGACTGAGGAGAGTTCTTCCCCGGCCAGGCCATCCACACTGGGAGTTTTAATCACCTTGCCTTGACTGGCGTCAATCACTTCGACTTTAATTTTATCCTTATAGCCTACTGCGAGAAGGCGGCTATCTTCCGAAAAGGAAAGACTGTAAGGCTCTTTGCCATAACTGCTTTTTATTTGATGAAGAAGCTGAATTTTAGGGTCGTAGATACGAATGAAACCATCGTCGCTGCTGGTCGCCATGCGGCCATCGCTGGCAAAGGCAATCCAGTTGCAGGCGGCGCCATAACTGAAATCCTCAGCGACTTTGCGTCCAGAAGAACTATCCCACACCATAAAACCTTTGGCGCTGCCAAAGGCCGCAGCGAAACGGGTTCCATCGGGCGTATAGGCGACGTGAAGAATCTCCGAAGGCAGTTTGGAAAGCCGATTCTTCATCCGCAGACTGGCGGTGTCATAGAGATAAAGAGAGAAACTGTTTTCATTATTCGTAATAGAACCGGCGACCATTGCAGTTTTGCCATCTGGAGAAAGTGCGCCTGCGTAAAGTGCGCCTTCAAGGCCATTGTCAATCGGGACGCGCAAAACCCCACGCAGTTCGCCACCCGGCAGATTCCACAATCGAGCGGTTTTGTCGTCAGAGACCGTAAGCAGCAGGTTTTTTTCTTGATCCAGGCTAATCCGGTTGATGATCGCCGTGTGGTTAAAGGCTTCAATGCGCAAATAAGGCGACTCTGTCGCCGCCAGGGCCGGTTCGGCTGCTACTTGGAAAGGTGTTGCCAGCAATAATATAAGCAGGGTGGCGATAAGCCAGGACTGGACGGTCATAGAAACCGGATTCTGCTGACAGAAATCAATTTTTTGGTTAAAGATATTGATCTGTATGACTTTCATAAACACAGTCCTAATCAGTTCGGGAAAACGCAAAAATCATTGTTATGACTTCAGTGATGACCGGGAAGGAGTTTTTATTGAACACTCCTCCCCTGATGAGTTTATCCTACGATGTGCAGTGCATAGACCGGCCTTTGGAGATTATCCCACTGAGTGGATTTCTCGAAGCCTTCATCTGTAACCGCAATCGTAGCTTGATAATTCTTAGCGGTGCTAACCGTATTCTCCGCTTTATTGCGAGTGGAGGAGTAGCTGGAGGCAAGTTTAACGGCATCCGGTGAACCGCCCGTCTTCTCATTCACCTGCTTCTTGGTGTCACGCGCTTTTTGCGCGGCAAGCTGACGTCTTTGCTTTTCTGCTTCAAGATCCGCCTTCGCCTTTTTAGCTTTGCGCTGCTTGGCAACATCCTTGTCAATCTGTGCTATTTCCCGCCGGTATTCACTATCAATACGCTGATTATTGACCTGGATGCGTTTTCTGGCCTGCCGCTGTTCGGCTGGCGGCAAGCGGGAAATATCAAACTCGGCGGCAATCTGTTCATTTGCATATTGATATTCTTCCTGACGCTTGCCGATATTTTCGGCCACCATCAGCATGACTTTATTGTCCCGGGCGACTTGTTCTTGGAGTTTGCTCCAGCGACGGCGGGCTTCGTCCCTGGAGATGCGCCGGGAAGCGTAGTCGGCGCGGATTCGGTCACGCTGATCGAGACGACAGGCAACCAGCGCATTGGCCGCCGTATCGGCTTTATCCAGTTCATCGCCTTCGCGAGCGAGGTCATTGTTAATCGCCAAAACCGCCTGATCACGGCCTTGTTCCATGCGACTCTTGTAGTAACCGCCAATCGCGCCAAGGGCTCCCCCGATCAAGGCGCCTTTAGCAATGTCCTGAGAGGAACCGCCGGTTAGCGCAGCAACCAGTCCACCCGCCACTGCTCCAGCCACTGCTCCCTTGAGCATATCTTCGGCAAAGAAATTACCTGTGGAGTCAAGCGCCACTACATACTGACGGCATCCGTCAGAACCATCATCCGGACCAATCCGATCCTCACGAGTAAGAGGCGTAGCGCAACCGGTAACGATGACGATGCTCGCTGCCAACGCGGTGATCTTGAAATGGGTAATACGGCGACCAGTAGTGCAAAACAACATGTATTGTCTCCTTAAATTAGGCCCGTTACCGAGCTGGTACAAGTAGTTTGTTCATAATCAAGTTTAGCATTCTGGCGACGATTGAGCGCGAACCTCTGAAATTCAGGGTTTCGCTGCCACAGGATCCCGCCATAGGGTGAATGCCGTGATTTTGGCGGGACTGGGCTGCGCGTTCCAGTCAGCGCGACGATCAACAGCACTTTTTCTTTGAGATGTAGCACGGGCTACCAACCGGCGTCGCAAGGGACAAGATGCCTGTTTTACGCCGTAATAAGCGAAAGTCCTGTTGGAGTGAAAATTTACCGACAGATGCGCCTGATGATCACCGAATGCGCCTGATCAATTGATAAAATTTGTAAGAGTAGCTGGTTTGCACGCCTGATACCTGTAAGGATCGGTGACTTATGGGCTTCATCAATCCCAAGACCGACTTTGCCTTCAAGCCCATCTTTGGCTCTGAACAGAGCCGTGAGGTACTGATCGATTTCCTTGACGCCGTGTTGTATGGCAGTCGGGGGTTGATTGCCGATTTGGAAATTCTTAATCCCTGGCTGGCTCCGCACATTCGTGGAATGAAAGACAGTTATCTTGATGTACGCGCTCGACTTGCTGATGGAAGGGAAGTGATTATTAAGATGCAGGTAATTAAACGTGGAGGGACTTGAGAAACGGATTTTTTATAATGCGGCTAAAACCTATTCCAGTCAGTTGGGTAGTGAAACCGATTATCCTGAGCTACATCCCGTCATTGCCCTGACCCTGACCGACTTCATCATGTTCGAGCAGTATCCTGGTTATTTAAGCCGGTTTATGCTGCGCCAACAGGATTACCTGATGGATTATCCAGTCGATGATCTGGAACTGGTTTTTATTGAATTGCCCAAATTTGAAAAGCCGCTGGAACAGCTCAGCGGGCGACTGGAGCAATGGCTTTTTTTCATTAAACACGCGCATGATTTGAGTGCGATCCCGGAAAACTGGGCCACAGTGTCGGCGCTGCGACAGGCTTTTGAGCAGGCTAACCGGATTAATCTTGAGCCAGAGGAACTGGCTGATTTGGAGCGGCGGGAGATTTTCATTGCTGATCAGCGCAATGCTGCTCGCAAAGCCGAAAAGATGAGATTTAACAAAGGTCATGCCGAGGGCGAACGGGCAATAGCCCTGGATATTGCCCGCGCCCTGCTGGATGTGCTGGATTTGGAAACGATTAGCGCCAAAACCGGGCTAAGCCTTGCTGAGCTGGAAAAGCTGCGCTAGTTCACTAACGCAGCAGCTTTATTGGCTTAGAACTGAAGCGCCAGCAAAGCCAGGCCGGTTCCCAACAAGGCGCCAGCCACAACATCGCTGGGATAATGCAGGCCCAGCACCATCCGTGATAACGCCACCAGCACGGTAAATGGCGCAAGCAGCCAAATCAGTCCAGGGTAGTGATAGATCGCAACGATGCTGAATAACACTGCATGGAGCGTATGACCAGAAGGAAAGCTGTATTCGTCCAGCGGCGCGACTGAAATGCGGATATGGTCATGCTGGGCGCAGGGGCGGGGCCGGGTGGTGCGCGCTTTAATCCATTTGTATAGCGCCAGCGCCACCACGCCCGCTACCAGCATCCGCGCTACCGTTGGCAATGCCGTTTGTCCGTGGACTATGAGCAAAATCAGCATCAGTGCATACCAGAACACACCGTCACCCAGTCGGCTGACAATTGCAAACAGCCGTTGCAAGCTTCGCTGCTGACTGGCCTGATTCAAGCGCAGGCACCAAGCCAGATCGAGTTGCGCCAACCGCTGTAGCGGCAGCGCATGATGGGGCCTGTTCATGGCATTCTCTCCTCTATCGCTGGTTCCAGAAACCACTGTTCCAACTGTCGGTGAATCTGCTCCCAGTCAAATTTCGCCACGGCCTGCCGTGCTGCGAGTCCTAATTGAGGAACCAGCGCCGGGTCGTCAGCCAGTTGCCGAACTGCAGCGATGAACGAAGATGGAGCGTCACACGCAGCCAGCAGACCACTATGACCGTGGACGATATGACGATGAGCAGCAGCATAATCAAACGCTACCACCGCCAAGCTGCTGGCCATCGCTTCCAGCGTAACGTTGCCGAAAGTTTCGGTCAGGCTGGGAAACAGAAAAATATCGGCGGATGCGTAATGCGCGGCCAGATCAGCGCCGGTGCGCATTCCCGGAAACACCACGTCGGGATAGCGGGCTCGCAACCGGGATGCCATTGGCCCATCTCCGACCAGCACCAACCGAGCCGTCGGTCGAATCGCCCGCAACGCCTCGTAGGCCGCCAGCGCCAGTTGTAAATTTTTTTCAGCAGCGATCCGGCCTACACACAGCATAACCAGATCGTCTGGTCCAGCGCCCCAGCTTTGGCGCAGCTTCGGATCACGATGGTCGGGACTGAATAGCTTGGTGTCTACGCCACGCGCCAGCACACCGAGCTTGACGAAACCCAAGGCGCGGAGTTCCTCTGCCAATTCTTCGGTCGGCACCAAGGTGCTGTGCGCCCGGTTATGGAAGCGGCGAAGATAATTAATGAGCGGTTGCGCCAGGATGCCCGCGCCATAATGGCGGCTGTAGCTATGGAAATTGGTGTGGAAATCCGAAACCACCCGCAGCCCCAGGCGGCGGGCCGCGTTCAACGCGGAACTGCCCAGCGGCCCTTCGGTGACCAGATGAACCACATCGGGCGGCGTGTGGCGCCACTGTTCCGTCAGCAGCCGACCCGCCGGAAAACCCATGCGCAATTCACGGTAGAACGGAATGCGGAAGCCCGGCAACGGCAAAATTTCCAGATGCTGTTCGCGGCGCGGATGATCATTGCGATGCTGACGGGGCCGGATCAGTTGCACGGTGTGGCCACGATCCAGCAGGCCATTTACCATCCGCCCAATCGTCATGGCGACGCCATTGACTTCGGGCGGATAGGTTTCGGTGACGACGCTGATCCGCAGTCGGCGGGAACCAGCGACTATCGGCGAATTAAGTGGTTGGGTAATGGATGCGATCATGTCATTACTATGACTGATTTACGCAAACCTTTGATGAAAGGCGCGTGATCATCGCGTGACAAACCAGCGAAACCGATACGGCTTGCTATCCATTCAGCCACCGGGTTTGTTTCGCGCAACAGCGGTTTGCTCCCCCTCCATCCATGACCGGAACCGGGTCAGCAGCCACAGGCCGGGAACCGTAGCCGCCATACAGAACAGAAAGAAGCCTTCCCAGCCCAGCCATTCCGCCAGATAGCCGGTTGGAGTATTGACGATCACCCGTGGAATGCCCATCAGACTACTCAGCAAGGCGTATTGGGTGGCGGTGAACTTCTTGTTGGTCAAGGTCGCCATAAACGCCACATAACGCGGTGGTCGCCATGCCGCTGAACAGATTTTCGCTGCTGATCGCCAAGGCCAGACCGGGCACGCTGTGGCCCAATTGCGCCAGTATGACGAAGCCGATCAAGCCAATCGCCTGCAATACCCCGAAAAGCCACAGGGCGCGGTAGATTCCCAACCGTAGAATCAGCACCCCACCGATCAGTCCGCCAATGACTGTCGCCCAGAATCCGAATAGCTTAACCACAGTGCCAATTTCGGTCTTGCTGAATCCCAGATCGAGATAAAACGGCGTGCTCATCTGGCTGGCCATCATCTCGCCAACCTTGTACAGCAGCACGAACAGCAGGATCAGCGCCGCGTCCTGCCGCGAGAAATACTCGACAAACGGCTGCACGATTGCTTCCCGCAAGGTGCGCGGCGTACCTGCCGACATCAGCGGCTCAATACAGAACGCGGTGGTGATTAATCCCGGCAGCATCGCCGCCGCCATCACCCAGTACACCGCCTGAAACGGGATGAAATCTGCCAGAATCAGCCCGCCGCCCGACGCCAGCAGCATCCCGACCCGATAGCCATTGACGTAGAATGATGCGCCCAGACCCTGTTCATCGTCGGCCAGTGATTCGCGCCGATAGGCGTCAATCACGATGTCCTGCGAGGCCGAGCAGAACGCAGTCAGCAGCGCCGCCAGCGTGACCAGTGGCAGACTTTGCGCCGGATCGGTGAAACCCAGGCTCACAATCGCCGCCACCAGCGCCACTTGAATCAGCAGCAGCCAGCCGCGCCGCCGCCCCATCCCGGCAATCGGCGCAAACCGATCCAGCAGCGGCGCCCACAGAAATTTCAGGGTGTAGGGCAAACCCACCAGCGCAAACAATCCGATAGTGCCCAGATCAACGCCCGTTTCCTTCAGCCAGGCTTGCAGCACCGAGCCGGTCGCCAGCAATAGCGGCAGACCAGAGGAAAAACCCATCAGCAGCGCCGCCAGCATTCGCCCGCTCAGAGCTATTCTTAAAATATCGCCACTGGAGCGGCGGATCGCGTTAAAAGGCATAGTCGTAATCCATGATCAGGGGCGCATGGTCAGAAAAGCGTTGTTCACGATAAATGGCGGCGGCGCGAATTCGTTCAGCCAGGCCCGGCGTAATCACTTGATAGTCAATCCGCCAGCCGACGTTGTTATCCCAGGCCCGACCCCGGTTTGACCACCAGGTGTATTGATCGGGATGTGGATTGATCGCCCGAAATCCATCCACCCAGTCCAGCGGGCCAAATAACTCATCCAGCCAGGCCCGTTCTTCTGGCAGAAAGCCGGATTGATCACGGTTGGCCCGCCAGTTTTTCAGATCAATTTCCTTATGGGCGATGTTCCAGTCGCCGCACAAAATGGTGTCGCGACCGCTGGCGCGCATCGCCCGCAACGGTTCCGCCAGCCGCGCCAGAAAATCGAATTTCACCGTCTGCCGCTCCGGGCTGGACGAACCGGACGGTAAATACAGCGAGACCACGCTCAGGTTGCCGAACCGCGCTTCCAGCCAGCGGCCTTCGCTATCGCATTCCGGCCAGCCTAGCCCAGTGCGAATCTCATCCGGCTCGCGCCGGGCGTACAACGCGACGCCGCTGTAACCTTTGCGCTCGGCATCGTGGTAATGGCAGTGATAACCGGGTGGATGATAGAGATCGGGTGGCAATTGATGAATCTGCGCTTTGGTTTCCTGAAGGCAAACCAGATCGGCGTTTTGTCCAGCCAGCCAGTCGAAAAAAACCTTTGCGGGCGGCGGCGCGGATGCCATTGGCGTTGAAGGTGATAACCCGCATGGTGGCGGCGATGCTCCGGTGAAAGCGGCGTAAGGGGCGCTATCATAGCGGCATTCTTCTTTTTCAACTGGAATCCGAACCGTGCAGAACTATCAACGCGATTTTATTGAGTTCGCCATTGGCTACGGCGTGCTGCGTTTTGGCGAATTTACCCTGAAATCCGGGCGGATCAGCCCGTATTTTTTCAATGCCGGCCTGTTCAACAGCGGCGCAGCGCTGACGAAGCTGGGCCGCTGTTACGCCGCCGCGATCATGGATGCCGGGCTGGAGTTCGACGTGCTGTTTGGCCCGGCCTACAAAGGGATTCCGCTGGCGGCGGCGGTCGCCATTGCCCTGGCCGAACAGCACGGGCGCGATATGCCGTGGTGCTTTAACCGCAAGGAAGCCAAGGATCACGGCGAAGGCGGACTTATTGTCGGTGCGCCATTAGCCGGACGGGTGCTGATTGTGGACGATGTGATTACGGCAGGGACGGCGATTCGCGAGACGATGCAAATTCTGAATGCGCATGGCGCTATTGCAGCGGGCGTCATTATTGCCTTGGATCGGCAGGAACGCGGTCAAGGGGAATTATCAGCAGTGCAGGAAGTGGAACAGGCTCACGCAATTGCTGTAACCCGTATTGCGACTCTGGCGGATCTAGTGACTTATCTGGTGGAGCGCCCGGACTATGCGGGGTATTTAGAAAAATGCGGCATTATCAGGCGCGGTATGGGATTGCGGATTAGAAAACACATCAATAATGGATTAGATTGAATCTACCGGAGAAACAGCAATGGCTACATTAGTTCTCAACACTTTGCCAGAAACAGCTATAACCCGTTTGGATGCGCTGGCAGCCCATCAGGGTCTGACTACTGCGCAACTGGCAGCGGCGCTGATAGAGCAATATCTTGAAGATCAGGAAGATATTGCTGATGCGCTCACGGTATTGCATGACGGAGAGACGCCTGTTCCCTGGGAGAAGGTTAAAGAAGAATTGGGGCTTTGATATGTGGCATCTGGAATTGAAACCGGCTGCCAAGCGAACCTTTTTTCGCATAGAAAACTGGATTCTTCGACAGAATGATCTGCATTAACGCTTTAATCAAGGATCTGCTAACGGAAAGCAGAGGGCACATATTTGGCCGGACACGTTGTTGATCCTGTCCATACTACTGAACCGGCACTGTCATCAGGCGTCAGAATAAGACTGCAAGGTGCGTGTATACCGGTTCTGGTGCCATAGATATTAACGTTAATAATTCCATTAGTTACGCTGACACTGCTGACAACATTCGCTGTGCGGCCTGAGCAACCCGATTGCGCGGTATTAGCTGGCCATGCGCCGCCTTGTGTATAAAACTCAAAAACCAGTGTCTTGCAAAAATCGGCAAATGCTACAGCTTCAGATATCTTGGCGCGAATGACATGCTCTTTATAAGCTGGAATGGCAATAGCCGCCAAGATACCAATGATAGCCACGACAATCATGAGTTCAATGAGGGTGAAACCTCGTTGTTTATTCTGACAGGTAGAATCGCTGCACATGGCAATGAGGTTCATTTTTCTAATCCCTGATGGTTTTACAGATAGGCTGTTTTAACTTCATCTAAAATTAATCAGTTCTGGCTGCTTTTTGTAGCAGCAAAATAGATACCAACAGGCATTTTATAACGCTTGCAAGACTTCTATTGGGACAGCATGACAAATTTGGTCACAAAAAACTCTGCAAAGCGGGCCATTCTCTCTTTCATTGGCCGCTGGCTGACGCGCTGTGTCACAAATTAAAGATTAGTGATTCATCAGCAAGACTTTCATTTCGGATTCAAAAACCGTTCGGGGTGAGCCTGTCGAACCCCGTTTTTTACCGATGAATGCCCTTCGACAAGCTCAGGGCGAACGGATAAAGCGAAAGTCTCGATCAGAACAGCAAGCAGCGACCCTGG
>JAAUTD010000209.1 GCA_012031845.1 Synechococcaceae cyanobacterium SM1_2_3 | reverse complement strand
GGCGAATCAGCGCGGTCAGTCCGGCCACCCGCTTCGATCTGGCGGTCAAGGTGTTCGAGCATACCGCCAATACGACGGCGCGATTGCCAACTATCTCGGCTCGATCCGCGCTGAAGGCGAGCGCGACCCGTTTCCGCGCAGTTACAGCGTGCAATTCCACAAAGCCCAGGCCATGCGCTACGGCGAGAATCCGCATCAGGGCGCAGCGTTCTACATCGAACCAAAACCGGCGGAAGCCTGCATCGCCACCGCCCGCCAGTTGCAGGGCAAGGAACTGTCGTACAACAACAGTCGCCGACACCGACGCCGCGCTGGAATGCGTCAAGGGTTTTGTTACGCCCGCCTGCGTCATCGTGAAACACGCCAATCCCTGCGGAGTCGCGGTCGGCGCCACGATTCTGGAAGCGTACAACCGCGCCTACGCCACGGACCCGACTTCAGCCTTCGGCGGGATCATTGCCTTCAACCGGCCACTGGACATTGAAACCGCCAAGGCGATTGTGGATCGGCAGTTTGTCGAGGTGATCATCGCTCCTGAAGTCACGCCGGATGCGCTGACCGTGACCGCCAGCAAGCAGAATGTGCGGGTGCTGGCCTGCGGCCAGTGGGGCGACCAGCGGATTCCGGGCTGGGATTACAAGCGGGTGACTGGCGGCTTGCTGGTGCAGGATCGCGATCTGGGTCAGGTGGCGCAGTCCGATCTCAAGATCGTGACCCGCCGTCCGCCCAGCGCGCAGGAAATGGCCGATTTGCTGTTCATGTGGCAGGTAGTGAAATTCGTCAAATCGAATGCGATTGTGTTTGGCCGCGACGGGATGACCCTGGGCATTGGCGCGGGGCAAATGAGCCGGGTTTACTCGGCGCGGATCGCCGCGATCAAGGCGGCTGACGAAAAGCTGGAACTGAAAGGCTCAGTCATGGCGTCAGACGCCTTTTTCCCGTTCCGTGACGGCGTGGACATCGCCGCCGACTATGGCGTGACTGCCGTCATCCAGCCGGGCGGCTCGATGCGCGATAACGAAGTCATCACCGCCGCTAATGAACACGGCATGACGATGGTGTTTACTGGAATGCGGCATTTTCGGCACTGAGGAATCAGCAGAGAGCGGGCTTTCAGTCTGTTAAACCGGCTGGAAGCTGGTTCTACATTTAATTTGGAGGTGAAGGATTTATGAACATCTTAATCGTCGGCGGCGGTGGCCGCGAACATGCGCTGGCCTGGAAAATCGCGCAATCCAGCCGGGTTCGCAACGTCTACGTCGCGCCCGGCAACGCGGGCACGGCAGGCGAAACCAAGGTTACTAACATCGCCATTACCGCCGATGACCCGCCGGATTTGCTGAGATTCGCCCTGAGCAAGCGGATTGATCTGACGATTATCGGCCCGGAAGCGCCGCTGGTTTTAGGGATCGTTGACCTGTTCAATCTGGCCGGACTGCGCTGTTTCGGCCCCAGTAAAGCCGCCGCGCAACTGGAAGGCTCCAAGGCGTTCGCCAAGGATTTTCTGGATCGCCACCATATTCCTACCGCCCGTCATCAGAGCTTCACCGACGCCGAGGCGGCGGAAGCCTATATCCGCATGACCGGCGCACCCGTGGTCATCAAAGCTGACGGGCTGGCGGCGGGCAAGGGCGTGATTCTGGCGCAAAGCGAGGATGAAGCGATTGCCGCCATGCGCGGGATGTTAAGCGGCGCGAACTTTGGCGCGGCGGGCCAGCGGGTCGTGGTCGAGGAATTTTTGCACGGCGAGGAGGCCAGCTTCATCGTCATGACCGACGGCGAACACATCCTGCCGCTGGCGTCGTCGCAGGATCACAAGGCTCGCGACAATGGCGATCAAGGCCCCAACACCGGCGGCATGGGCGCCTATTCGCCGGCTCCGGTGATCACGCCGACATTGCATGATCAGATCATGGCCGAAATCATCGAACCGACCGTGCGCGGGATGGCGCTGGAAGGCTGCCGCTATGTCGGCTTTCTCTATGCCGGGATCATGGTGACCGCCGACGGCCCCAAGGTGCTGGAATATAACTGTCGGCTGGGCGATCCCGAAACGCAGCCGCTCATCCTGCGGTTGCGCTCCGATCTGGTGGAACTCTGCGAAGCGGCGCTGGATCGGCGGTTGTGCGAAGTTAAAGCCGAATGGGACCCGCGACCGGCGTTGGGCGTGGTCATGACGGCTGCCGGTTATCCTGGGCTTTACCATCAGGGCGATATCATTGATGGCTTGCCGACCAGCGATGCGGAACTGAACGCTGATCTGAAGCTGTTCCACGCCGGCACCTTGGCGATCAAGGATGGTTCCATCGTGACTCACGGCGGGCGGGTGCTGTGCGCTACCGCGCTGGGAACCACCGTCGCCGAGGCGCAAAAGTTGGCGTACACACTGGTCAAACGAGTGCATTGGAACGGGGTTTATTACCGCACCGACATTGGCTATCGGGCGATTGCGCGGGAGCAGGAGGCGTCTGAATCGTTGCGTTAATCAATGCTCATCCGCGCCGCATCGCCTCAAAGAAATCCTTGTTAGTTTTATTGCTCTTGAGGCGATCCAGCAGAAACTCCATCGCCTGCAACTCATCCATCGGGTGCAGCAGCTTGCGCAATACCCACATCTTTTGCAGCTCGTCGGGATCGGCCAGCAACTCCTCCCGGCGAGTGCCGGAACGGTTAATGTCTATCGCCGGAAACACCCGCTTCTCGGCGATGCGCCGATCCAGATGAATTTCCATATTGCCGGTGCCTTTGAATTCCTCGTAGATCACATCGTCCATGCGCGAACCGGTATCAATCAGGGTGGTGGCGATGATGGTCAACGAGCCGCCTTCTTCGATATTGCGGGCGGCGCCGAAAAACCGCTTGGGTTTTTGCAGCGCGTTGGCGTCCACCCCGCCAGTCAGCACCTTGCCCGAAGCGGGCACTACGGTGTTATAGGCCCGCGCCAGCCGGGTGATCGAATCCAGCAGAATCACCACGTCGCGTTTGTGTTCGACCAGGCGCTTGGCCTTGTCCGACACCATTTCCGCCACTTGCACATGGCGGGTGGCCGGCTCATCAAAGGTGCTGGACACCACTTCGCCGCGCACTGACCGCTGCATCTCGGTCACTTCCTCCGGGCGCTCGTCAATCAGCAGCACGATCAGATAGCACTCTGGGTGATTGCAGGCGATGCTCTGGGCGATGTTCTGCAACATCATGGTCTTGCCCGCCTTGGGCGGCGATACAATCAAACCGCGCTGGCCCTTGCCAATCGGCGCAATCAGGTCAATCACCCGCGCCGTAATGTCTTCGGTGCTGCCGTTGCCGCGCTCCAGCGTCATCCGCTGATTGGCGTGCAGCGGCGTCAGATTCTCAAACAGCACCTTGTTCTTGGAGGCTTCCGGCTGCTCAAAATTGATGTCGCCGACCTTGAGCAGGGCAAAGTAGCGCTCGCCTTCCTTGGGTGGGCGAATTTTGCCGCTGACCGTATCGCCGGTGCGCAGGTTAAAACGGCGGATTTGGCTGGGCGAGACGTAGATATCGTCGGGACCGGCCAGGTAGGAGCTGTCGGCGGAGCGCAGAAAGCCAAAACCATCTTGCAGAATTTCCAGTACGCCATCGCCGGAAATGTCTTCGCCGTTCTTGGACAGGGCTTTGAGGATGCCAAAAATCACATCCTGCTTGCGGGATCGCGCCATGCCTTCGAGCTTCAGCTCCTGGGCAATGGAAATCAGATCGGCGGCGGATTTTTTCTTGAGTTCAGTCAGATTCATGGACGCAACAGGCTCAGGGCAGCGGGCGCGGCAACAAGGCGCTCGTGGGGGGGGAATGAATGGCGGGATTCTGGATCGAGGCCGAACCGGACAGACGGAACGGTGCGGGGCGTACATTGGGATCGTCGCGGCCGTGCAACGGCGGTTACGCCAAGGCACAGTCGAAACAGCGTCTACCGGAGCGGGACGCCGTTCGCAGGGTTTCAACTCAGGGCGCTATCCAGAAAAGCGATCAACTGCGATTTGGATACAGCCCCGACTTTGGTGGCTTCGACGTTGCCGTTGCGGAACAGCATTAAGGTAGGAATGCCACGGATGCCGTACTGCGGCGGGGTGTTCTGGTTTTCATCCACGTTCAGCTTGCAGATTTTGACCCGTCCGGCGTAATCGGCGGCCAGTTCATCCAGAATCGGCGCGATCATCCGGCACGGGCCGCACCATTCAGCCCAGTAATCCACCAGCACCGGCTGTTCAGCTTTCAAGACCTCGGCCTCAAAGCTGGCGTCGGTGATATGCACAATTTGCTCGCTCACAGAAAGGTTCTCCAGTTGGGAATCACTACAGGGAGGCGGTTTGCCAAGGATGGAATCAAGTGGGAAGTACGAAATCGGTCATTGTGACGCGGCCAAGCGCGCAACAGCACAGCTACTACCGGCGACAGCAGCGAAAATAGGCGGCGCACGGCATTCAGAGAAAGATATTGTGGCAAAATAATCCAGCGGGGCAAACAGTCTCTTTTAGTTTATTTCAGCCCAAACCGGGCGCTCGCGCAAGCCCCTAAACCCTGTTCACCCGGGAATAATCACCAAAAACCATGCAAACTGATTATCTGACCCACATTCCGTTTTCCTCGCTTGGCCTGAGCGATTCGTTGCTGGAAAGTCTGGAAGACGCCCAATTCATTCATTGTACGCCGATTCAGGCCGCCACTTTGCCTTTGGCGCTTAAAGGGCAGGACATCGCCGGGCAAGCGCAGACTGGCACCGGCAAAACCGCCGCTTTTTTGCTGGCTGCGCTGCATCATCTGATGGAAACGCCGATTGCCGAGGGCGCTGTTGGCCCTTGGGCGATTGTCATTGCGCCGACCCGTGAACTGGTGGTGCAGATTCACCGCGACGCCGAGCTGATTGGGCGCTATACCGGCCTCAATTTCGTTGCGGTGTATGGCGGCACCGGCTATGACTCGCAGCGTCGCCAGCTTGAAGCCGGGGTGGATGTGCTGATCGGCACGCCGGGGCGACTGATTGATTACTACAAGCAGGGCGTCTACACCCTCAACAACATTGAGGTGGTGGTGCTGGACGAGGCGGATCGGATGTTCGATCTCGGCTTTATCACCGATATTCGCTATCTGTTGCGCAAGATGCCCGCCCCTGGACAGCGGATCAATATGTTGTTCTCGGCCACCCTGAGCAACCGGGTGATGGAGCTGGCCTATGAACACATGAACAACCCGCAGGTGATCCGGATCGAGGCCGAACACATTACCGCCGAAAAGGTGCGCCAAGGGCTGTATCACGTTTCGGCTCACGACAAAATTGCGCTGCTGTTCGGAGTATTGCGCCAGCAGGCCCCCAAGCGCACCATGATTTTTGTCAACACCAAGCGGGCGGCGGAGCAGGTCACCGGTTATCTGCTCGGCAACGGTTATGAGGCGGGGGTATTGTCGGGCGATATTCCGCAGCACAAACGTCTGCAATTGCTCGAGGCGTTCCAGCGCGGCGAACTGCCGATTATGGTCGCGACGGATGTAGCGGCGCGAGGTTTGCATATCGCCGATGTCACCCATGTGATCAACTTCGATTTGCCGCAGGAGCGCGAGGATTACGTCCATCGCATCGGTCGCACCGCCCGGATTGGCGCCAGCGGCGACGCCATCAGTTTTGCCTGTGAACAATATGTGTATTCGCTGCCGGAGATTGAGGATTTCATCGGCCAGAAGATCGCGGTGTTGCCAATCACCGAGGACTTACTGGTTGAGTACAAGCCGCCCAAGCGGCTGGAACGCTCCCGACCGCCCCAGGCCGGTGGTGATCGCCGGAGCCGAACGCCACACCGGCGGCCGCGAACCGCGTCTGAGAGCGTGGCGGTGAGTTGAGTTTGGCGACGATGTAAAATAGCTTGTTAGTGATACAGAGCGCAGAGTTGGCGCAACGCCAATCCTGCTTTTTACCCAGAATAATCAGAGAGCGGAGATATCATCCTGCTTTCCGGGCTGAACCGATGGATTTCAGGCGGTCCCGATAGCGGGATTTGACGTTGCAATGAAAATCGAACCGGTGAGTGAGAAAACCCTATGGAACTGAAAGATTATCTGTTGTTGCTGGCTCGTCGCGATGGATCCGATATTTATCTCAGCACCGGAGCGCCGCCTTGCGCCAAGTTTCAGGGCGCGTTGCGCGGGCTGGACAAAGAGCCGCTGCCGCCGGGCCGAATCAAACAGATTGCCTATTCCGTCATGGATTCGGCCCAGATCGCCGAATTTGAAAAGACGCTGGAGATGAACCTGGCGATCAGCGAACCGGGGATCGGACGGTTCCGGGTCAACATCTTCAAGCAGCGCGGCGAAATCTCGATGGTGATTCGCAACATTAAAACCGATATTCCCACGGTCGCCGATCTGGGACTGCCGCAGATTCTTACCGAAGTGATTATGGCCAAGCGCGGCCTGATCCTGTTTGTCGGCGGCACTGGTTCGGGCAAATCCACCTCGCTGGCGGCGCTGATTGACCATCGCAACACCAACAGCGGCGGCCACATCATCACCATCGAAGACCCCATCGAGTTCGTTCATCATCACAAGCGTTCCGTGATCAATCAGCGTGAAGTCGGCGTAGACACCCTCAGTTATGCCGATGCGCTCAAAAATACCCTGCGGCAGGCCCCCGACGTGATCCTGATCGGCGAAATCCGCGACCGCGAGACGATGGAACACGCGCTGGCTTTTGCCGAAACCGGTCATCTCGCCATCTCCACCTTGCACGCCAACAGCGCCAATCAGGCGTTGGACCGCATTATCAATTTCTTCCCGGAAGAACGCCGTCCCCAACTGTTGACCGATTTGTCCTCCAACCTGCGCGCCTTTGTGTCGCAGCGGCTGATTCCCACGGTGGACGGCAAACGCTGCGCGGCGATTGAAATCCTGCTGCATTCGCCATGGTGGAGACGCTGATCAAGCGCGGCGAGGTCG
>JAAUTD010000208.1 GCA_012031845.1 Synechococcaceae cyanobacterium SM1_2_3 | reverse complement strand
GGCGGACCAAAGCGCCGGATCCAAGAGCCGGGCACGATCCTCGGGGTCGCTCAGAAAGCTCGCGAAGGCTCGGCGACTTTCGAAGGACGCTTCGCCGTCCACAAGGGCTCGCAAGAGTTCTTGGCGCCCGCGCTTGCGCAGACCAGCCAAGCTCAGGGCGGTGGCAGCGATCCGCGCTTCCATCAGTAGGCTTGAACCGGCGCGGCGCTCAGCACCGCTGCGGACGTGTCCTGATAGATGTTCTGGGCATCAGTCGTGATGTCTTCAACCGTGACGACATAAGGTTTGCCTTCAACGGTGATACGGAATTTCTTTTCCATGTGACGAGTTCTCGCAAAAGGTTGGCAGGAAGGTTAAGGAAAGAAAATCAAAATTATCCACGCGGCGCATGCGATGTGTGATGAACGGTGCGCGCTTCAGCCGTCCAGCCAAAGCCGCGATCCGGAGTCTGGATGCGAACAATGCGGTGTGCGCCCATCATGGCGGCCACCGCAGCGGCAATCACGGCCAGATGTTCCTGGGGTACGCCGCTGGCCATCGCCGCAGGTCGCACGACGGGAGCTGCGGGCTTCACCGGAGCTTTGGCCGCTTCTTTTTCAGCTTGCCGGGACAGCACGATCACAACGCCGCGAATGACGGCGGCCACCAGCATCGAGACCACAATCACGATGAGGTAGATCACGATGATGTCGCCGATGGCTTGCAACGTGGTGTAGGTTTTCATCAGTGAATTCCCGTAGGGTTGGATTCAGCGATCACAGCGGAATGTCGCCGTGCTTCTTGGCCGGGCGCAATTCACGCTTGGTCAGCAGCTTGCGCAAGGCCAGAGTAATGGTGGCGCGGGTATCCGCGGGCTCGATCACGTCGGTGATATAGCCGCGTGAAGCCGACATATAGGGCGACGCGAACTTGGCCCGGTATTCATCCGCCAGTTCCTTGGCTTTGGCCTTGCGATCCGGCGCATCCTTGAGTTCGTTGCGATACAGGATGCCGACCGCGCCTTCCGCGCCCATCACCGCAATTTCCGCTGTCGGCCAGGCATACACCACATCCGCGCCCATCTCCTGGGCGCACATCGCCAGATAGGAACCGCCATACGCCTTGCGTAAAATGATGGTGATCTTCGGCACAGTGGCGGATGCGTAGGTGTAGAGCATCTTGGCTCCGTGGCGAATGATGCCGCCGCGCTCCTGCTCGATGCCGGGCAAGAAGCCGGGCACGTCCACCAGCGTCACCAGCGGAATGTTGAAGGCGTTGCAGAAACGGATGAAGCGGGCGCCCTTGTCGGAAGCGTCAATATCCATCGCCCCGGCTTTGACCATAGACTGATTGGCCAGCAGGCCGACCACGATGCCTTGAATCCGGGCGAATCCGACCACCAGATTCCCCGCCCAGCCCGCGTGAACTTCGAGGAACTGTCCACCGTCCACCAGCCGCTTGATGATCTGCTGCACATCCATCGGCTCGGAGGATGTGTCCGGGATCAGCGCGTCTATGCCGTGATCCGGCGACAGATCGAGATCGGGATAGGGCCGGTGCGGCGGGTCTTCGGTGTTGTTGGACGGCAGATAGCTCAACAGCGCCTTGGCGATCTGGATCGCGTGGCGGTCGTCATCGGCGATGAAATGCACATTGCCGCTCACCGTGGCGTGCATCAGGCGCTGCCGACTTCATCCAGACTGGTGGTGCGCCCGGTCACCGCCTTAATCACTTCCGGCCCGGTGATGAACATATAGGCGTTCTGCCGGGTCATGATGATGTAGTCCATCAACGCCGGTGAATAGGACGCGCCACCCGCGCACGGCCCGGCGATAATCGCGATCTGCGGCACAACGCCCGACACCAGCACGTTGTTGTAGAACACCTCGCCATAACCGGACAGCGCATCCACTGCTTCCTGAATCCGCGCTCCGGCGGAATCCTTGAACGCTACCACGGGCGTCCCGGTTTTCAGCGCCATCTGCATCACTTGAACGATCTTCTTGGCGTGCATCTTGCCCAAAGTGCCGCCCATCACCGTGAAATCCTGACTGAACGCCGCTACTGGCCGACCGTCCACAAAACCGGTGCCGACGATCACGCCGTCCGAGGGCAGTTCCTTGTCGGCAAGGCCGAAATGCTTGGCGGCGTGCTTGGCATGGGTGCCAATTTCCTGAAAAGTGTCCGGCTGGAACAGGTTCAACAGCCGTTCGCGGGCGCCCATCAGGCCCTTGGCGTGACGCTCCTGGAGCTTGTCATCCCCACCGCCGGCCAGAACCTTGGCGCGGCGTTCCTGCAAAATATCAAGCAGCTTTTCGGAAAGCATGTTTCCCACCTCTGGGTGTTGGTATTGATTCGGTCAGTGGACAGTCAAACATTCCCCATCGGCCCACAGCGGTAAAATGCGGGCTGATTGTTAAAATTTACGCTTGGGGGAAACGGCTTGGGTCGCGTGGCAGGCGGTTAACCGGGGCGAACTTCCGCCTATCCCGCAATGACCCGTTTTAACAAAATTTTATTAAGGGTAGCCGAAAACCGGCCAAAGGCGATAGCCGACAATTTTTAATTGTGGGTTAAATTGGATATTAAAATCATGGTTTTATAGCTGTGGGTTTATAAAAATGATGGTATAAAAACATGATTGTAAAAGCCTGAAAAGTAGATAACCAATGGAAAATACTCTAGTTTGGAATGGCAACGCCATTAAAACACTGTTGGAGCAACAATCTGTTTCAACAGTAATTTCAAGGAGTCTCCGCTGATGAAGCTTATTCTGAAATTTGTAATCCCCTTGATTGTCGCCTTAGGAATTATCGGGGCATTGATGGTTCCGACGGTCGATCTGGTGACGCAGCGCTGGGTCATTAAGGATTTGGAGCGGCGCAGCCAACTGGTCGCCAGCACCCTTCAGGAAAGCCTGCAAACTCTGCTCGTTACCAAAAGCCGTGAGCGTAAAAATAGAATTCAGGCGCTGCTGGACAAGGTAGCGCAGGACGAACGGATTTTGGCAATGGGGTACTGCAACGCCAAAAATGAACTTGAATTCAAAACTGTGCTGTTTCCGGCCGATTTGAGCTGCCAAAGTCTGGGCGCCGACGATCAAGCCCATGAATTGATCACCAGGAACATCAAAGGCGGCGCCTTTAATATCACTACTGATATTGTGTTGACACCAACAGAAGAGATAGAGAGGGAAAGCGAGGGGGAAGGAGAAAGAGAAGCGAAAAGCGACCCTGCCAAGGAGCCGATTGCATTGGGCCGATTAATCATGGTGCATGATTTAAGCGTGGCGAATCGGCGCAGCGATGACACCAGAAACTATCTGATTGCCCTCATTTTAATCATCGGCATAGTCACTTCTCTGGTCGCAGTCATCATGGCCCGCTGGAGCCGCAGAGAATGGATGAACTCCATGCGCACCCTGCTCAATGAAGTTCGCAAACCCGGCGCCGACAACCGCGATCTGGATATTCCCGCCAAGCATCGCGAATTCCAGCCCATTCTGCGCGACATCAAAAATCTGATGCAGGAGCTGGAAGTCAACCGGGTGATCAGCGATGACCTGCAACTGCACTGGACTCCGCAAAAATTGCGCGAAATCCTGTCCCAGGAATTGACCGGCGATGAAGTGATCGTGGTGTCCAATCGTCAGCCGTACATTCATACCCGTGTGGGCGATGACATCCAGGTTCATTTCCCGGCCAGCGGGCTGGTGACAGCGATGGAGCCGATTGTGCGGGCCTGTTCCGGGGTCTGGGTGGCGCACGGCAATGGTTCCGCCGACCGCGAGGTAGTGGACGAACGCGACCGGGTCAAGGTGCCGCCGGACAACCCGCAGTATGAAATCCACCGAATATGGCTGAGTCGGGAGGAAGAACTGGGCTATTACTACGGCTTCTCCAACGAGGGGCTATGGCCGTTATGCCATATCGCCCATACCCGCCCGATTTTCCGGGCGTCCGACTGGGAAGCGTATGTCGCGGTCAACCAGAAATTCGCCGACGCCGTGGTTCGGGACGCCCGGATTACCGATCCGGTAGTGCTGATTCAGGATTACCATTTTGCATTGCTGCCGCAGATGATCCGTCAACAGTTGCCGCAGGCGACCATCATCACCTTCTGGCATATTCCCTGGCCAAATCAGGAAGTGTTCGGAATCTGCCCGTGGCGGGAAGCGATTCTGGAAGGATTGCTGGGCAGCAGCATCGTCGGTTTTCACACCCGCTATCACGTCAACAATTTTATTGACACGGTGGATCGCTTTCTGGAATCGCGCATTGATCGGGAAACCTCGTCCATTTCCTACAATGGCAAAATCACTTCGGTGCGCTCCTATCCCATCTCGATTGAATGGCCGCCGCGCTGGCTGGCGGACATTCCGCCCGGCCCGGAATGCCTCCAGCGGGTGCGCGCACTTGATAATATTCCCGACTCGGTGCGGATTGGCATCGGCGTCGATCGGCTGGATTACACTAAAGGCATTGTTGAACGCTTCCGTTCCATCGAGCGCCTGCTGGAAAAATATCCAGAGTGGATCGGCCAGTTTTCCTTTGTGCAGATCGCCGCGCCGTCGCGCTCTTCGATTCCGGCCTACCAGCATTTCGACGCCGAGGTGCGGGCGATGGCCGAGCAGGTCAATTTGAAATATGGCGAAGGCCGCTACCGCCCGATTATCCTCAAAATCGAACATCACGAACCGGTGGAGGTGTTTACCTATTTCCGCGCCGCCGTGTTGTGTCTGGTCAGCAGCCTGCACGATGGCATGAATCTGGTGGCCAAGGAGTATTTATCAGCCCGCGATGATGAAGAAGGGGTGCTGATTCTCAGCATGTTCGCCGGGGCGTCGCGGGAACTGACCGAGGCGCTGATTGTGAATCCCTATGACATTGAGCAATGCGCCGAGGCCCTGCATCTGGCGCTGGCGATGCCGAAGAGCGAGCAACGCGAACGGATGCACACCATGCGTAATTACGTTAGGGAATTCAACATCTTCCGTTGGGCTGGCCGGATGTTGCTGGATGCGGCCGCGGTGCGCCGGAAAAATCGCTTTGCGCTGAAGCTTTCCAGTCTGGGCGCTAACGTCAGTCTGTTGAAAGCAGACTGATACCGCTTTGAAATCTGGGCTGGGTATAGACCCAGCCCATCGCAATGACCGCCGCTTAATGACTGACAGTCACCTTGCCGCCCTTGGGCTGGCCGATTTCCGCCAGCATTTGCGTAAACCACGGCGTATCAATGTTGAACGGCTTGCCGCCCTTGATGCGCGGGAATTCAATCGCCCGCAGTACGCCGCCCTGATCTTCGTCGTGACCGATGACGCCCGATTCACGGCGGAACGCGCATTCCACCGCCAGATCGGCGCAGGATTTGATCAGGCGAATATCCTCGACGTTGGCGGCGGAAGCGCGGGCGAAATAGCCCGATTTCTGCACCAGCGTCTTTTCCGCGCCGATCATTTGGGCGAACTGCTCGCCGAACCATTTGCCGGGGTTAATCGCGTCCAGCTTGATGTGGCCGAAGGCGTCACGCGGCACTTCCTGACCCTTGGCTTCCATTTGCGCCACGATAGCCTCGACACCCGCGCCTTCCGAGACGAAGATGTTGATGCAATCCACCTTGTCCATCACGGCGCGTAGCCGGGCCGCCTCGGCTGCCAGATCAATTTCCATCTCCGGGACAAAGACGGCATGGACTTCAAACGCGGCGCGATCCAGACCAATCGCGGGCAACCATTCGGTGCGATCCAGCAGCTTGCGATATTCCAGGGCAGTCGCGGCGGTCAGCCAGCCGCAGTTGCGGCCCATGACCTCATGCACGATCAACATGCGCGGATTGGCGTTGTTCTCGGCGGAAACGTTCTGGAAATTGCGCGCGCCTGTTCGGCGGCCGTCCAGGCGCCCAGCGACTGCTTGATCGGGAATACATCGTTGTCCACGGTCTTGGGCAGCCCAATCACGGTCAAACCGTAGTTGTTTCGAGCCAGGAAAGCGGCGAGATCGGCGGCGGCGGTATTGGTGTCGTCGCCGCCGATGGTGTGGAGAACGTCCACGCCATCCTTGATCAACTGGTCGGCGGCGACTTTCTGCGGGTCTTCGCCTTCCTTGACCAGACCGCGCTTGACGCAATCCTTGACATTGGTGAGCTTGACCCGGCTGTTGCCAATCGGCGAACCGCCGAAGCGGTGCAGCAGCCCGGCTTTTTCACGGATTTCCGGGGTGACCACATAGGAATCGCCCAGCAACAGCCCTTTGTAGCCACTGCGGTAGCAGATGATTTCAATGGTCGGATCAATTTCGGTATAGCGCTCGATCAGGCTGCCAATGGCTGAACTGAGGCAGGGAGCCAGACCGCCAGCGGTGAGAATGGCGACTTTCTTGGGGCTTGTTCATGGTGATTAAGAGTCTCGTTGAAATTAAGGGCAAACCAAGGGGGCAGTGATGACCACGAAAAAGTGTTGAGCATCATCGGCTAAAAAACAAGCTAACCGCGCAAGGATAATTTTGCCGCAGAACCTGCTGATCTCATTTGTCACCTTCCCCTTTACGGCAACCGCCGTCAATGCTTAGATGATCCCACTTTCTCCATCAGAGATGCTAAACCGCATGACCCAACCGGAAAGGTAAGGGGATATGAAGCTCTCGAACCATATTGATATGAATCCCGGCATCATGCTGGGTAAGCCGGTCATCCGTGGAACCCGCATCCCGGTAGAACTGATTCTGCGCAAACTGGGCGAGGGTGCGTCGGAACAGGATTTGCTCGACGCCTATCCCCACCTGAACAGCCAGGATATTCGGGCGGCCATCGCTTATGCCGCCGAAACTCTGGCTCATGAAGAGATTGTGTAGCCCATTCAGGCGAAGTCATGCTGCCAGGACTTTCGCTTCAGGTTCAAAAACGTCGGGTGAGCTGTCGAACCCGTTTTCACCGATGAATGCCCTTCGACAGGCTCAGGGCGAACGGATGGAGCGAAAGTCCTGGCTGCGCTTCCTGGCTGAT
>JAAUTD010000207.1 GCA_012031845.1 Synechococcaceae cyanobacterium SM1_2_3 | reverse complement strand
AGCGCGCCCATCCCAGAATCAGCGATTGCAACAGCATTCGGCAGCATTTTGCTGGTGGCGGCGAGTCGCGCCCGCCCGGTCGCTGGCCAGCAGCCTGCAAGCCCATGACCCGCTGATGACGTTCGATCCAGCGCTGCGGATGCGCGGCAACATCCCCATCGCTTCCAGCACTTCGGCGTTGCGCAGGTTGCTGCTGGCGTAATTGGCCGCCGCAATCGCCTCGACATTGGCCGCCGCCAGCGGTTTGCTGGTGGATAATTCGGTGGCGACGGTCAGCGCGGTGAGAATCAGGGCGGAGATGATTGCGAACCAGCCAAACCACGGGTGCATGAGGAATAACACGAAGATGTAGACCGGCACCCAAGGCGCATCAAAAAATGCGAACAGCCCGTTACCCGTCATAAACTGGCGCAGATTATTGAGATCGTGCAGCGATTGAGCCGAGCCGCTGCCAGGTCGCCGCAGCGACAATTCAAACACCGCCGAAAACAGGCGGACATCCAGCATGGCGTCCAGCCGCGCCCCGACCCGCACCAGAATCTGCGAGCGCACCCAGTCCAGCGCCCCCATCACGATCAGCGCACCGGCAATCAGCACGGTCAGCATTAGCAGGGTGAATTCGCTGCGGCTGGCCAGCACCCGGTCATACACCTGTAGCATATACAGTGACGGAGCCAGCATCAGCAGGTTAATGAACAGGCTGAAAAAGCCGGCAATGGCGAAAGATTGCCAGCAGAGATGGAGGACTTTTTGCAAGTCAGAGGGTTCGGCTTTGGGTTTCATTGCGGACAGAGACGCCTTTTGAAGAAAATTTCGCGGTCATCCTAGCAGGTATACCTGTAATTTCGATAGACTCATTGGCGGCTTGGATAGACTCTGCCACAAACAAAAGTGGGATTCTTTATTTATGCAATAACCCAAATGGCAAATTTTTATGTCGTTTATTCAACACCCATCTCTCAACATGCTGAAAACTCGACTGGTTACTTCTGCTTCATGAACATCCTCTTTGTCCATCAGAACTTTCCCGGTCAGTACAAGCATCTGGCTCCGGCATTGGCCGCTCGTCCCGGCTATAAAGTAGTCGCTCTCGGCATGAATCAACAACTGACCGCGCTGCCTGGCATACCAACCATCTATTACCAGGTCAGTCGCGGCAACACGCCGGGCATTCATCCGGGTCTCATTGATGCGGAAAGCAAGCTGATTCGTGGCGAAGCTGCCGCCGCCGCCGCCGAGCAATTGCGCCAGCAAGGGTTTATGCCTGATCTGATTTGCGTCCATCCTGGATGGGGGTGAGGCATTGTTTCTCGATGAGATTTATCCCGATACTCCGCAACTGCATTACTGCGAGTTCTTTTATCGCACTCGCGGCAGCGATGTGGATTTTGACCCGGAATACGCCTATTGTCGATCTGACGAGTCGCTGCCGGGTGCGCTTCAAAAACGCGGCTAATCTGTTCAGTCTGCATACCGCGACCTGGGGAATCAGCCCCACCGCCTGGCAACGGGCGCAATATCCCGCTCGCGATCAAGCCCGCATTTCGGCGATTCACGATGGCGTTGATACAGCTTGCGTCATTCCCAATCCGCAAGCCAGTTTGCAGATTAACAACCGCAATCTCGAACTGCGGGCCGGGGATGAGATTATTACCTTTGTTAATCGCAATCTGGAACCGATGCGCGGCTTTCACCGTTTTCTGCGCGCCCTGCCGACGATTCAGCGCCGCCGTCCGCAAGCGCGAATCCTGATTGTCGGCGGCGACGAGGTGAGCTATGGCAAGGCGCTTCCCGCTGGACAAACATACCGGCAGAAATATCTGGCCGAAATCGGCGATCAACTGGATCACAGCCGGATTCACTTTGTCGGGCGGGTTCCTTACCCAGTCTTTCTGGGTCTGCTACAAGTCTCGGCGGTGCATGTTTATCTGACCTATCCTTTTGTCCTGTCGTGGTCGCTGCTGGAAGCAATGAGCGCCGGCTGTCTGGTGGTCGGCTCGCGCACCCCACCGGTCGAGGAAGTGATCACCCACGGCCATAACGGGCTCTGGTGGATTTTTCCAGACCGATGAACTGGCTGACACCGTAGTTGAGGCGCTGGCCCATTCGGATCGCCTGCGTCCCCTGCGCCAGAACGCCCGGCAAACCATTGTGCAACGCTTTGATTTGAATGCGGTGTGCCTGCCGCGCCAGTTGGCCCTGATTGATACGCTGGCGGCCGGACGGTTGCCGACCAGCGAGCTGTAAAACATCCATCGGACTCCAAACTCCGAACTCCAAACCTCACTCACACTAAGCCCCTGCCATGTCTCAAAACGTCGCAACGTCCTGGTCCGCCGGTTATGTGACCGAAGTGGATTACACCATCGGCTTTTATCGCGAACTGGCGCCCAGTTTTCTCAACTGGGCCGCCGTGCAGCGCGGCTGCCGCGCCCCCGATATTGACCGCCCCTTCACCTCGCTGGAACTGGGTTGCGGGCATGGCTATTCGGCCAATGTGCTGGCGGCCTGCAACCCGGAAGGCCGGTTCTACGCCACCGATTTCAACCCGGTGCATGTGGTCAGCGCCCGCCGCCTGGCCGCCGAAGCCGGGACCGCCAATGTCACCTTTTTTGAAGACAGCTTCAGCGAACTTAAACATCGCGACGATCTGCCCGAATTCGACTACATCAATCTGCACGGCGTCTATTCGTGGATCAGCCCGGAAAATCGGCGCGCCATCGTGGACATCATCGCCCGCAAGCTCAAACCAGGTGGAGTGGTCTATGTCAGCTATAACTGCCTGCCCGGCTGGGCGGCAATGGCTCCCGCCCGGCGCTGATGATGGAATTCATCACCAGCACCGGCGGCGCCCGCATACCAGAAAAGGTGGATAAGGCGCTTGCTTTGCTTCAGCAACTCAAGGAAGGCGGCGCTCAGTATTTCGCCGCTAATCCTGCGGTCGCCCCGCGCCTGGACAAAATTAAAGAGCAGAACCGCAATTATCTGCTGCATGAGTATTTCAACGATGACTGGGAGTTGCTCTATCACGCTGATGTCGTTGAAGAAATGAGCGCGGCCAAGCTGAATTTTATTGCTTCCGCCGCCTATGGCGAAAATCTCGATAATCTGGCGTTTCCCAACCAGACTCGCGCTGTTTATGACAGTCTTAGCGATCCGGTGCTAAAGGAAACCGTGCGCGACTTTGCCACCAATCAGCAGTTCCGCCGCGATCTGTTCAGTCGCGGCAAGATTCGGCTGAACCAGCGCGAATATATGGCCTATTACGAAACCACGCCGTTTGCGCTGCTGCGCGCGCGCAGCGCCTGCGAACTCAAAGGTCAGTTTCCTGCTGGCGAAGCAGCGCTAAAAGCTGACGCTTATGACCCGCTGCTGGATGCGCTGGCGAGCGGTCCCAAAACCCTTTCCGAACTGGTGCGGCAGCCCGTGCTGGCGCAACAAAACGTGGTCAGTTTGATCGAGGCGCTGCAAGTGCTGGGCGCATTGGGTTATGTTCAGGCCGGACGGCCGCTGAGTTGCAAATCCCGCACTGCCCAGGTCAGTCGCGCCTTTAATAATGCGGTGATTCAGCGAGCGCTGATCGGGCAGGAATTGAGTACATTGGCTTCGCCAGTGCTGGGTTGTGGAATGGCGCTGAATCTGATCGATCAGTTGTTCCTGCTGGCCCATCAGAATCAGCCAAAAGAGAAGGATGCGCCCGCCTTTGTCTGGAGCAAGCTGAAGGCTATGGGACGACGTCTGAATCATGAGGGTAAAACGCTGGAAGACGACGAATCCAATCTGGCGCGGCTGCGCGAGTTAGGAGACGTGTTTACCCGCGATACCCTGCCCATCTGCCGCAATCTGGCCCTGCTTTGACTATGAACCCGGTGAGCGGCAGGCTGATCGAAACGCTGATCAACGCCCCATCAGCAGGGCCAGCGGCTGGTCCTGGTCTTTGACTACGATGGCACATTGACCCCGCTGGTCGAGCATCCCGATCTGGCCCATCTGGCCGTCGCCTTGCGCAACATATTGGCCCAACTAGCGGCCTTGCCCAGAGTCACGGTGGGCATCGTCAGTGGTCGGGGGCTGGATAATCTGATCCGAATGGTTGGCCTGAATCAACTGTATTACGGCGGCACCTGCGGCCTGGAACTGGATCTGCGCGGCGAGCGGGTGATCTCGTCCGAGGCGGCGCAAACCAGTGAGCTGTTCGCCGAACTGCTGGCGGCGGTCGAGACGGCGCTGCTGGCCTATCCAGGAGCCTGGGTCGAACAGAAACCGTTCGGTTTTACTCTCCACTACCGGCAACTGACGGAAGAACTCATCGTCCCGTTGCGGGCGGAAATCGCCGCGCTGTTAAAACCGCACAGCGCCGATCTGCTGATTCTGGAAGGGCCGCTGGCGGTCGAGGTTCTACCCGCCATTGAGCATGACAAGGGCACGGCGCTGCGGGCCATCGTCGCTCATAGTGGTTTGGAACCGGCAATCGTGCTGTTTGCTGGCGATGCCGCCAATGATGGCCCGGCGCTGGCGGTTGCGGCAGAACTGGGCGGCATATCGTTGGGCATCGGCCCGGAACCGCCACCGGAGGCGGTTTATCGCCTGGCTGATCCCATCGCGCTGCATACCTTGCTGGCGGGATTGCTGGATCGCCTTCATTCCCTGTGCGCTGATCAATAAGCATGGAACTGGTTCTGGATGGAACCGATGTGATGCTGCTGGGTCTTGCTGCGCTGCTGGCCGGCTTCATTGACGCCATTGCGGGCGGCGGCGGGATGCTGGTAATGCCCGCGCTGCTCAGCATCGGGATGCCGCCACATCTGGTGCTGGGCACCAACAAACTGATCGGCACTTTCGGCACCTTCAGCGCATCGCTGACTTTCATCCGCAAGGGGCTGTTTCAACCGGCGCTGTGGTGGGCCATGAGTTTCGCCACATTCGTCGGGGCGCTGGCGGGCGCAGTACTGATTTATCTGATGAGCGCCGGGGTGTTGAAAAAACTGTTGCCGCTGGCGATTCTGCTGGCGTCGGCGTATCTGATTTGGCCCCAGCATCGAGCCGCGTCCGTCGCCGTCACGCCCCAATCACCATTAGCGCCACCACATCATCATCAAGTCAAATGGCTCACCGGCGGTTTAATCGGTTTTTACGATGGCTTTATCGGCCCAGGCACGGGGGCCTTCTGGATGGCGGCGGCGATGAAACTGTTCAGACTGGATATCGTCGCGGCGGCTGGGGTAGCGCGCTTTATGAATTTCATCAGCAATTTCAGCGCGTTGTTGACCTTCATGGTCATCGGCAACATTGATTACGCCATTGGCTTGAGCATGGGCGCGATCCTGATGATCGGCGCGTTCATCGGCGCACACAGCGCGATTCGGTATGGCGCACTCTTCATCCGCCCGGTATTTCTACTGGTAGTGGCGCTAATGGCAGGGCGGTTGCTAGTGATGACCTAGGGTGTGTCATCAATTAGGGAGTCTCCAAGGGAAGGCGGGTGTAGTTGATAATAGGTTGACCTGAATAGGGAAGTGAATCAGGGCCATCGCCACACCCTGCGACAAAACCGCCGACAACTTCCTGGCCGCTATTTACCTCACCTCGGCCACTATCTGGCTTAATTGAGGACACGCCCTAGGGTTGCTCACCCGCAATTTGGCGCGGCGCACCTTCTCGATGAGTTCGCGGCTAATCTCACTCAACCGCTTCCCGCCTCGATAGCAGGGCTGTTAAGTTCTGCCGAGTCGAACCACCCCGGCGCGTTGCGCCACCCCTCCTTAACCAAGGAGGGGAAATCAAGATAGCCGCCGTGGATTTGTTCCCCTTGTATGTTTAGGGTCGGCTAAAGTGTAGATCAACGGGGTAGCGCGATACCCCTCTGGGACCTGCGATCCCGTTAAGGAGCTTGACGCGCCCCGTTGATGTTTTCGTGAACCTAAAACCCGAACAGTGGCCGGGGCTTGAACCCGCATCGTGCAAGGTGGGGATGAGGAACACACCATGAAGAAGAATGAAGTCGCCGTCCAGACGGCGCTCCCGTCTGAACCCGCAGTCACGGGTGGCGCGGATCGGGGTTCGACCCGGGTGAAATCCCCCGCGATCACGGCTCCCGACCGCACCCGAACCGATGCACCGCTGGTGGCGGAGTGCTGGGTGGGTATTGATGTCGCCAAGGCCCATCTGGACGTGGCGATGTGGCCGACCGTCGAGCGCCTGCGGGTGACTCGCGACGAGGCCGGGCTGGCGGAGCTGACGGGCGGGCTGCAACCCCGGACACCGACGCGGATCGTCCTGGAAGCCACCGGCGGCTTGGAGACCTGGGTCGCCGGGAGGTTGATCGAGGCGCAGTTCCCCACCGCCGTCATCAATCCCCGTCAGGCCCTTTTACTAAGGCCCTGGGCGACCTGGCCAAGACGGACGCCTTGGATGCCGGGGTGCTGGCCCGGTTTGGCCAGAGCATTCAGCCCGAACCCCGTCCCTGGAAAGACGAAGAGACCCAGGCGCTGACCGCGTTCCTCCAGCGTCGGCGGCCACTGATCACGATGCTCACCGCCGAGAAGAACCGCTTGGACAGCGCCCATCGTCTCAGGTGCAGGCGGATATCCGCACGACGATGGCCGGGCTGGAACAACGCATCAAGGCCCTCGATGACGACCTCCAGGGCCGATTGCGGGCGAATCCCGTCTGGCGCGAGCAAGACGCTCTGTTGCGGAGCGTTCCCGGGATCGGCCCGGTGACGGGGTGACGTTGCGGGCGGCGTTGCCGGAACTGGGCACGTTGGATCGCCGCGAAATCAGCGCGTTGGTCGGGGTCTGCCCGTTGAATCGGGGATTCGGGTCCGTATCGAGGACACCGGTCGATTTTCGGGGGACGGGCGGTGGTTCGGCACGGCGCTGTACAGGGCGACTCTCACCGCCCAGCCGGTTCAACCCGGTCATCAAAGCCTTTTACCAACGCCTGCGCGCCGGCAGGCAAACCCGCCAAGTCGCCTTGACGGCCTG
>JAAUTD010000206.1 GCA_012031845.1 Synechococcaceae cyanobacterium SM1_2_3 | reverse complement strand
CTGGCTGAACCACTCCCGCCGCCTGAGCAAGAGCTACGAGCGGCTCACCCGGACGGACGAGGCTTGGATATACATCGCTATGACCCGCATCATGTTGGAACGCCTGGTTTGAGACGGGAATTCCCAAACAGCTTCTAAGAGACTGTACAAAAGCTACCTAACTGATTAATAAAAAATGTAGGGCGAGTTTAAACCCGTCAAGCAGGCCGGTTGAAACCAGCCCTACCTCCATCTCTACCCGTGATAGCCTTGCCCAAGATCGGTTCCGTGTTTCCCAACCTGCGGTAGGCGCTAAAAAGGCGAGTAGGAGGAGGAGCGGACCATGCCCGCGACTTTCGCTTTCGCGGGCATGGCCCGCTTCTACCTAAAACCTTTGCGCAATAGGTATTCATTCGTTTTTGTACAGTTTCTAAGCCATAGCTTCAACGGGGCGCGCCGCTGAAAGAGAGGGCGCACAGCGTTTCGCAAATTAAATAAATCAATATTCGTGCCAAAGCGGTTACACAGATACCCAACCCCAACCGTGACTTTTCCAAAATGAAACAGCCCATAAATGATTTTTTTCATTTTTGACAGCAGGGCCAAAATCGCAAAGTGGCCGTCTTTCCCAAGTCATTGTTATATGTCGATTTGATATTTTTGCTGGAATTGGCAAGAAAACTGCTAAGCCCTTCAGGAATTCAAATGGTTCAGAATTTTCACCTTGCGGCACAGCACAAGCTCACAACCCGCGTTGAAGCGGTCAAGATGCCCGTTCTCTGCATTGCATTCAGCGATAACTTTAATCACAGGACTTTCGCTAAACCTGAATATTCGTCATACCCGCGAAAGCGGGTATCCATTCTTTTCAGCGGCTTACTGGATTCCAGCCTACGCGGGAATGACGGAAAGAGAAAGTCTCTGAATCATTTTGAGTTAATCCATTTCACAACAGAGTTTCTCGACCATGAACATACTCGGAAATTTAAAAATCTGGCAAAACTGGCGCTGGTGGTCGCAGCGTTAAGCGTTCCTATCGTCTTGCTGGCTTATCTGCTGGTGACGGAAATGAACATCGGCATTAACGTAACCAATCAGGAAATTCAGGGGGTAAAGTATCTGCAACCGACGCGAGCCATGTTGCAGCATTTCGCCGAGCATCGCGGCATGAGCAATGCCTATCTGAATGGCGATGCCTCGTTTCGGGAAAAGATTATGAGTAAACGGGCGCAGCTTGATGAAGATATTAAAGCACTGGCCGCCATTGACACCCAATATGGCGAGCAACTGGACGCTAGCGGTCAATGGCGAGTGATTAAAGCCGATTGGCAAAGTCTTGCAACTGACGGATTCAATCTGTCGGCTAAAGAGAGTTTTACGCGGCATACGGCGCTCATTAGGAAGCTACTCGATTTAATCACTCACGTAGGCATTACCTCCAACCTGATTTTGGATCCGCAAGCAGACTCTTATTTTCTAATGGAAGCCATTGTAAACCGGCTGCCGGTGATGGTCGAAGACATGGGACAATTGCGGGGCCTGTCAGCGGGAATCGTCGCGCGCCGGGAAATAACCAACAGCGAAAAAACATACCTCTCAAAATTAATCGCCCGGTCGCAAATTATGCAGGAGGGAATCCACGATGGTTTGGAACTGGCTTTTGAGCACAACCAAAGTCTCCGTCCGGCATTGAACCGTCAATACGAAGCGGTGGTAACCCTTGCGGGGGAGTTTCTGAATCTGATGGATCAGCGCATCGTCGGTAGTGAACAACTCGATAGCACACTGACAGCGAGCGAAGTGTTCGCAGTCGGCACTCGCGCCATCGAGGCGGGATTCGCGCTCTATGACACGGTTGCTCCAGTGCTAGTGGATCTCTTGCAATTGCGCATTGCTGATTTGGACCGCAAGAAATATACAACGATAGGCATAGTCCTGGTCTGCGTACTGCTGGCGCTGAGCTTTGCCTATGGATTTGTTCGGGTGATTATACGGTCGCTACAGCAGGCGAAGACTGTTGCTGCGACTATAGCCGCAGGCGAACTCAATCACGTCATCGCCATGACTAACGCCAACACGGATGAAGTCGGTCAACTGCTCAGATCGCTGGCCGCTACTCAGGAAGAATTGATAAACGTGTTAAGGAGAATCAAGCAGGCATCTGAAATCGTTGGGACCGGCGCCCAGGAACTTTCCCAAGGCGCCGATGATCTGGCCCAGCGCACCGAAGAACAGGCTTCGGCGTTGGAGGAAACAGCCGCCAGCATGGAAGAGTTGATCGCCACCGTAAAGCAAAGCGCTGACAACTCCGGGCAAGCCAATCAGTTGGCGGCGGCAGCGCGTTCGCAGGCCGAGCAGGGTGGACAAGTGGTCGAACAGGCGGTGATCGCCATGAATGCGATTCATCAGAGCAGCCACCAGATCGCCGCCATTATCGGGGTCATTGACGAAATTGCCTTTCAGACCAACCTGCTCGCTCTCAACGCTGCGGTAGAAGCTGCTCGCGCTGGCGATCAAGGTCGAGGATTTGCCGTGGTCGCCGCCGAAGTGCGCAAACTGGCCCAGCGCAGCGCCGACGCCGCCAAGGAAATCAAAAGCCTGATCACCGACAGTGTCGCCAAGGTGAAAGAGGGCGGGCGGCTGATTGAGCAATCTGGCCAGACCCTCAGAGAGATCGTCGGCGCGGTCAAGAAAGTCAGCGACATTGTCGCCGAAATCACAACCGCCAGTCGCGAGCAGGCGTCTGGCATCGAACAGGTCAACACCGCCGTTCTGCAGATGGATCAAGTGACCCAGCAAAACTCTGCGCTAGTCGAACAGGCTTCGGCCGCCTGTCAGTCCTTGCGCGACCAGGCGATGGAACTTCAGAAGCTGCTGGAGTTTTTCAAGCTGGATGCGGCGGCGTAGGCGTAGTCTTGACGCCTTCGCGCATAGCCGCACCAATCCCCCGTCTCTGAAATACAGCTTCTCCTCTTTAAGGAACAGGACTTTCGCTCCATCCGTTCGCCCTGACGCTTCGACACGCTCAGCGGTCGAAGGGCATTCATCGGTAAAACCGGGGTTCGACAGGCTCACCCCAAACAGTTTTTGAATCCAAAGCGAAAGTCCTACGGAAAAAAGAGGCGCTGTGCGGCGGTGCGCCAGGCGCCGACTGGGCTTAGGGTCCCTTGATGCCATATTTGCGGTAAATCTGGCGGAGTTCATCCTTGATGGCCCGAATTTCCCGGGCGCGATTACTCGAAACGCCGATGGTTGATGATGACAAGCGGCGAATATCGCTATTGAGATTATCAATCCGCATCTGATCGTCATAACCGATGTAGATCGGTTCGCGGGATTTACCGCTCTTTTTGCGGGAGGTGGAGCCTTCCAGCGCCTCAACCGGAATTCCCCGGCGGGCGGCCCGCAACTCACGCTGTCTCTCGGTGGCCCGTTGCAGGTCGTGGACATTATTAACCCCGCCTGGCGGAGTCGGTTGCGAGCGAATATCCAGGGATTCCGCAGCGGAGGCATCGGTCGGCGGTGGTTGATTGCCGTAATGGACTTTGCCTTCCGCATCCGTCCATTTGTAAACCTGCGCCTCAGCCGTCAGACCCAGGATCAGCGTGGCCGTGAGAACGATGAAATGCCGCATGATGCTCCCCTCTGGTGGACGCGCCGCCGATGCAAGCAATCCTGCCAGGATGAAGTATGGGCGCAAAGCGACGCTATCAAACGCAGGTTTCACCGCGATGTAGGCGCAGGCGTCAATCCCGGCTGTTTAACGCCGCCGCCAGCAGCCGGGCCGTCGCATCCACCACCGGGATCACCCGGTCATAGGCCATCCGGGTGGGGCCAATCACGCCCAGCACACCCAGCACCTGACCTTCGACGGTATAGGGCGCAGTCACCACGCTGCAATCCTCCAGCGCCTCAAAGCCCGACTCCTCGCCAATAAAAATCTGCACCCCGTCGGCGCGCAGACATTGATCGAACAGGTGCAGCAGATCGCCCTTGCGATTAAAGGCTTCAAACAACTGCCGCAATTTGTCGAGATTGGAGAGATCCGCGTATTGCATCAATTGGGTCTGGCCGGCGACCACATAATCCTCGCCCACTGGCTCGGTCTCGAAAGTCTGCTCGGCCATCTCCACCACGGTTTGCATCAGCCGGTCCAGACTGTCGCGAGTCTCGCGCAAATCGTGCAGCAACGCCTCCCGCACCTGTTGAATATCCTGACCGGTGAACTGTCCATTCAGATAATTGGCCGCCTGCTGCAATTCAGTGGCGTTATAAGGGCGGCGGGTCTGGATGATGCGGTTCTGCACCTCCTGGGTATTCAGCACCAGAATGACCAGCACCCGGTTCTCGGACAGCGGCAGAAACTCGACCTGGCGCAGCGTCGCCACTTTGCGACGCGGCAACATCACCACCCCGGCCATCTGAGTCAAGCCGGACAGCAGGGTTGACACCGAACGCGCCAGTTCGACGCCATCGCGCATCGGCATGTCAATCCGCTGCCGCAAACTTTCAACCTCCTGTGCATCCAGCGGCTTGACATGCAGCAGCGCGTCAATAAAGAAGCGGTAGCCGCGAACGGTCGGCACCCGTCCCGCCGACGTGTGCGGCGCGCGCAGATAGCCCAGTTCTTCCAGATCCGCCATCACATTGCGAATCGTGGCCGGACTCAAATCCAGGCCGGTATCCCGCGCCAGCGTCCGTGAACCGACCGGCTGACCATCGCGAATGTAGCGCTCGACCAGCGTCCGCAGCAGATGCTGGGTGCGTTCATTCAGTGCCGGGTGGTTTAACGAGGTGAATTCCATATTGGACATCGCAATAAATTCTCCAAGACACTCAACAACTTGGAGTGTCAATTTACCGTAGCAATTCCCAATAGGGGTGTCAAGCGGTTGAGGGCTTGGCGCAATTTCCCCTAAAGTGATAATTTGCGCTTATCCATCCAATCGTAGCCAACATGTCCACTCTGGTTTTTCACACCATCGGCCTTATCGGCAAATTTGGCGATCCTAATGTAGCGGATACGCTGAATCAGATTGCCCTGCACCTGCGTCAGCGTCAGGTGCGCGTCATGGTTGACGAAAGCTCCGCCCGTTTGATCCCGGATAACGGCCTGGAAATCGCCAGCCGCGCCATGATCGGCGAACAATGCGATCTCGCCATCGTCATGGGAGGCGACGGCACCATGCTGAACGCCGCTCGTTCACTGGTGGATTATGAAGTGCCGATTCTCGGCGTTAATTTGGGTCGGTTGGGTTTCCTGGCCGATGTCTCGCCCAGCGAAATCCCGCACAGCCTGGACGCGGTGCTGAACGGCCATTTCCGCGAAGCCCGCCGCTCATTGTTGCACGCTCAGGTGGTGCGCGCCGATCGAGTGACTGGCGAGGCTGACGCACTTAATGATGTAGTGGTTCACAAGCGCGAAGTGGCGCGGATGATCGAAGTGGACGCCTTTCTCGACGGGCGTTTCCTCAACACCTACCGCGCTGATGGGCTGATTATTTCTACTCCAACCGGCTCGACCGCTTATGCGCTGGCCGGTGGCGGGCCGATCATTCACCCAGGGCTGGAAGCAGTGGTGCTGGTGCCGATTTGCCCGCACACCCTGTCGCATCGTCCGATTGTGGTGAAAGCGGACAGCGTGATCGAAGTCGTTCTGAACGCCGCCAACACCACGCAAACCCAGATTACCTGTGACGGTCAGGTCAGTTTGGCTATCGAGCCAGGCGACCGAATCGTGATCCGCAAGAAAGATCGCAAGGCGCGGTTGTTACATCCCATCAATCACGACTATTTCAAGCTGCTGCGGGCCAAGTTGAGCTGGGGCCTCAGCCCGGAAGCGTCCCCTTTCACCTGACGATCAGGCCGCCATGCTGACCCAGATACGCATTCGTGATTTCGCCATTGTTGAAGATCTGGAACTGGAACTGGCGACCGGAATGAGCGCGGTCACCGGCGAGACGGGGGCCGGCAAATCCATCCTGGTGGATGCTATCGGCCTGCTGTTGGGCGACCGCGCTGATAACGGCGTGATTCGGCATGGCGCGGAGCGGGCTGATTTAACCGCGATTTTCGACCTCTCCGCTTTACCAGCCGCTCGCGCCTGGCTGGCGGAACGCGATCTGGAGCAGGAGGGGGACTGTCAGTTGCGGCGGGTGATCGCCCGCAATGGCCGTTCCCGCTGCTATATCAACGGGGCGTCGCAACCCACGCAATCCCTGCGCGATTTGGGCGAGCGGCTGGTGGACATTCACGGCCAGCACGAGCATCAATCCTTGCTGCGGCGCGAGGCGCAGCGGCAACTGCTGGATGATTACGCCGGTCATCAACCGCTGGTCGCCGAACTGGACGCTCATTATCAGACCTGGAGCCGGTTGCGGCGGGAACTGCGCGATCTGCGTCAGGCCAGCAGCGAACGCGACGCCCGGCTGGACATTTTGCGCTATCACCTGCGCGAACTGGCGGCGCTGAATCTGGCCGAAGGCGAAGTCGCCGAACTGGAAAGCGAACAGCGACGGCTGGCGAACTCCAGTCAATTGCTGAGCGTGGGTCAGCAAATTCTGAACTGGCTGACCGAAAGCGAAGAAATCTGCGTCGCCGACCGACTGGAGCAAAGCCGAAGGGAACTGGATAGCCTGAGTCGGCTGGACGCCCGGCTGACCCCCATTGGCGAGATGTTAAATATCGCCCTGATTCAGGCGCAGGAAGCCAGCAGCGAATTACGGAATTATGTGCAGGCGCTCGATCTTGATCCTGAACATCTGGCGCGAGTCGAACAGCGTTTGGCCGCCGCCCATCAACTCGCCCGCAAGCACCGAACCACGGCTGAGGAACTGCCGGGCTTGCAACAACGGTTTGCGGCGGAACTGGATGCGCTGGAACACAGCGAAACCCGGCTGGAAGACTTGCAGCAGGCGGCGAAAACAGCGCGGGCGGCGTATCAGCAGTGCGCGGAGTTATTGAGCGCACAACGGGCGGCAGCGGCGCAGGAACTGGGCGGGCGAGTTTCGGCGGCGCTGGCGGGCCTGGGAATGCCGGGCG
>JAAUTD010000205.1 GCA_012031845.1 Synechococcaceae cyanobacterium SM1_2_3 | reverse complement strand
GTTTTCACTGGAATATCTCTCTGGCATCATTAAGAAAAACCAAGATGAGCATGAACTGCCCATCTGTTTAAAAGCTGCCTGCTATTTGCCGTACTTCGCTTTGGCTTCCTCAATACAATGCTCCTTGGCGCTACTCGTCAAAGGATCACACTTTTCCTGCGCCACTGCGTAATTTGCATCAATCTTGTCCGCTGCTGCTTCCTGACGCGCTTCAGTGACTTCTGTTTTCGCCTTTATACCCGCTTCCGCAGATGTTTCGCTGGCCGCCTTATTCGCATCGGAAATCTTCAACTGCGCCTCAGCGTCGGCCTCGATGCGGGTTTTAACCGCCTTCGCTTCCTTACACAGAGGTCGTTATCGTTACCGGCTTTGTCATCACACTTTTCATTGGCTACTGCGTAATCGGCTTCTGCCTTGGCAATGTGCGCTTTGTAACGATTCTTGGCGGTGGGTTCGTTAGTGGCTTCAAGCTCAGCCTTGGCGATTTTCTCTTTGCCATTGGCCTCGGCGATACAGATATCCTTGGCGTTACCCGACAATGGTTCGCATTTTTTCTTATCGGACGTGTACTCAGCCGCAATCCAGTCTTCGGTGGTCTTATCATCCTTCGACAGGCCCTGCGCGATCACGCCGACGTTAAAAACAAAGCCGATTGCGACGGCGATTGCAGTCATGTTGAACTTGTTCATTCGTCTTCCTTTATATGGTGAATGCGTGAGTAAATTAGGATGCCGACTGAAATTTGGATTCAGAACATTCAGGCTCCGATATTAAGGTTCGCGACGGGCAAGCATTTCTACACCGTATCGAAGCCTTGAAAACAGCTTATGCAAAAGACCCGGCCCCGTCGGTACGGTAGCACACATAAAATGATGGCTAGCAATGCCTGAAGTCCCCGCCATTAACTTACCCAAGAGGAAAATCCCGCTATCTATGTGTGCTACCGTACAGAGCCTATCGAGTTTTATGCTTACTCTTATTCGCAGTGAGCGTTGAAAATTGAGTACGGCGCTCCAGGCCATCATCAATCCATTATCCTCAGGAGAACACCATGAACAAAGACCAAGTTAAAGGCCGCTTCGAAGAAGCAAAAGGCAAAGTCAAGGAAGTTGCTGGCAAAATAGTTGGCAATGAAGACTTGGAGAAAGAAGGAAAGATTCAAAATACGGAAGGTAAAGTTCAGGCGGACTATGGCGATCTGAGAGAAAACATTAAGAAAGCCATTTAAAGCGAATCAATCGTTGAGCTTTTGATTGAAGCTCTCACTGGTCGATCAGTCCAGCGTATCGTTTTAATCAGTATTTCCAGATCACCATTTATTTCACCGGAGCAGGCCATGAGTTACGAAGACAGCAATACCGATAGTGCTTACCGAGACAATCAAGGTAATGGACCAGGACCCGCGGTGATGGGCGCTCACACGCTCATTGGCAATGAAGTTTGTAACCAGAAAGAAGAAGGTCTCGGTAGCATCAAGGAAATCATGCTGGATATGCACAACGGCAGTGTGCGTTACGCTGTATTGTCGTCCGGGGGCTTTCTTGGGATGGGCGAAAAGCTGTTTGCGGTGCCGTGGAGCGCACTCACGCTCGATACAGAAAACCAGCGATTCGTGCTGAATGTAGACGCAGATCGTCTCAAGAATGCGCCGGGATTCGATAAGGATCAGTGGCCGAACATGGCTGATGTTTCCTGGGCGCAGAACATCCATGCGTATTACGGGACTCAATCGGACGCCACCAAACCGAATATCCCGCATGGGTAACTGATTGGCGCTATCGCGTAAACCTTGCCAGCTTGCTGGAGTGGATAAGGCCCTCGCTATTTATGGTTAGGGCTTTTTAGTCATTCATCAAAAAGTATTAGATTCGCGATCAGTGCGCTGGAGTCGTAATATGAACACTCATTCAGAGCCGATGCGTTTAACAGCGCCGCCAAATTATTTCCACCATAACAGAAAGGAACTTTTATGCTAATCCGGGTTGGATACGACATTATCTTTGAGCATCCGGCGCCGACGCCGATTATCGCGATGCTTTATCTGCATCCTTCATGGAAATTAGGAATCCGCCAGGGTGATTTTCTGCTGGTCGAACCGCTGACGCCGGTCAGTGAATACACTGATGTGTTTGGCAATCGCTGCGTTCGGCTGCTGGCTCCGGCTGGCCCAATGCGGTTCTGGAACGATGCGATAGTCGAGGATAGCGGCCAGCCGGACTATCAGAATCCAGCGGCCGGACAGCATGAAATCTATGATTTGCCCGATTCAACCCTCACCTTTCTCATGCCGAGCCGTTATTGCGAAGTGGATCGGATGGTGGACATTGCCTGGCAGCTTTTCAGCGCGGTGCCCAAGGGCTGGGCGCGGGTGCAGGCGATCTGCGACTTCGTGCATAACCACATCACCTTCGATTATATGCAGGCGCGAAAGACCCGCACCGCGTATGAGGCTTATCAGGAGCGGGTTGGCGTCTGTCGCGACTTTACTCATTTAGCGGTCACGTTCTGCCGCTGTCTGAACATTCCAGCCCGGTATTGCACCGGTTATCTCGGCGATATCGGGATAGCGCCCTCAGCAGACCCGATGGATTTCAGCGCATGGTTTGAAGCGTATCTGGGCGGGCGCTGGTACGCCTTTGATCCGCGCAATCACATTCCGCGCATTGGTAGAGTCCTGATGGCCTATGGTCACGACGCCGCTGATGTGGCCTTGCTGACTTCGTTCGGACCGAGCCGACTGGAGCGGTTTACCGTGTGGTCCGACCCGGTGGGCGAGGATGCTTTGCTGCCCGCCGCGAGTGGATCACCTGGCGCGAGATAAGCCAAAGAAGCGCCAGCCTTGTACGGCCATCAACCCATTAGCCCAATATCTGGTCGTACAAGGTTTCCGCAGCCTCGTAACAGCCACAGGAGGCGATTATTAATCCAGCGCGGTCGAGAACGGTAATGTCTCCACGGCTATAGCGAATCAGCTTGCGCTGTTGCAGCGCGCTCGCCGCTTTGGTGACGCCAACGCGCCGTACTCCGAGCATAAAAGCCAGAAATTCATGAGTGACATGGAAGTGCTCTGAGTGCGCCCGATCCTGAGTCATTAACAACCAGCGAGCGAGACGCATCTCCACGACATGGAAACGGGTGCAGGCCACCATTTGCGCCATTTGGCCGGTCAATACATACAGGTAGCGGTTCAGTATCGCTTGCAATGCGCTGTTCTGATGAAGAACGGCGCTAAATTGCTCTGGGGTCATGCGCCATGCAGGCCCCGCACCCTGGACAAAGGTGCGCAGCAAGGTCACTGCAACGCCCAGGATAAGGGGAGTGCCGATCATCCCTTCATTGCCGACCAGACTCACTTCCAGACCGGCGTGACCATTTGCCGGGGTCACCAGAGAAACAAAGCTGTCGGTGGGGAAATAAACATAACGAATCTGTTCGCCGGGTTCGTTAATGACTTCCGCCAAATGAAGTTCGACAGATTCGCAGTTCGCCAGAATTTGTTGATGATCGTCATCGGAGAGCTTGGCAAGTAGACGATTGACAAAAATATCTGGATTTTTTGTGGATAGCATTTTGCGTTGTCCTCGTGACTCGATTTAAGAACCCATAAGCGGCACAAGGAATGAGAAGGGTTAAAGAAATCCCGATGTCGAAACAGGATATTTGTTGAATAAAGGCAACGTGGAACTGGATTAGCCGCTGCCTTTCACTGTAAACCGACTAAATACGATAGCCATCTTGGGCGAGTTGTAGAACGGGCTTCCGCCCGTTCTACGTCAGCCACTCGAATGAGACGGCTATAGCCATGATTAGCGGTTGTAATAGTAGTAATTATCGTCGGGCCATGTGCCAGTGGTATTGGGCCGCACTGGAACAATAACGGTTTCAACCCCGGTTTGGCCAGTCTGTCCAGTCCTGCCAGCAGGACCCTGATAGCCGGGAGCGCCCGCTGCGCCAGTTGCACCGGTTGCGCCTTGTGGGCCGGCACAGGCGCTTAAACCGAACGCCACGATGACTGCTGCAAATAATGTTGAATAGTTCATGAAGATACCTTTTGGAGAAAATGCAAAACTGATGCGTATAGGGTGAGCAGGCAGCCCGCCCTGATCCGTTTTGGCAAACCTGATGAGTGTCGGTAAAAAGCGACTACTTCTACAGGGGCTATCAGAAGCCGAATCGTGCGCTGGACTTCCTCCCGTTATCAGATCACTGGGAGTCATACGACGGTTCGCTGTGATTAAACCAAAGATTAAACTGAAAATCATGGGTACTCAGTGCGCTGGCAAACATAGCGGATGATTTTCAGCAGACTTTTTTCCAATGCCTGAATCAAAACATAGAAATCTGCAATAAGCGGGCTGGCGCACAGAATTGATTATGGGTTGCTGTTACTTTCAGAGATAGTAACCTACCTGTAAGTAAGGACGACAAAATGACTGATTTAACATCTCCTCCGTTGCTGGATTCCGACGCCGCCATACAAAATGCGCTGAAAAGTCACACTACGGCGTTCTTGGGGTCAGGCATCCTCTTTTTGGTTGTCGGCACAGTCGCAATCCTGTTGCCGGTATTCGGCACTTTCCTTGCCGAAACCCTGTTAGGCGGGATGATGATCCTGAGCGGATTCCTTTACTGCGGACTCAGTTTTCAACTGCGGGGCTTTTGGAACGTGGTCTGGATGCTGATCGCGGGTCTGCTGACAATAGCCGCTGGGTTGGTTCTGTGGCTCTATCCGTCGCAGAGCATTCTGACCTTGACTCTGCTTCTGTCCGCTTATTTCATTGTTACGGGCGTGTTTAAGGCGATCCACGCACTACAACATCGAGCCATCAACGGCTGGTTCTGGTCGCTGGTCAGTGCCATTACCAGCATCCTGCTGGGCGGCATAGTCTGGTGGGGATTTCCAGGAACGGCATTGTGGACGCTGGGACTGTTGTTTGGCATTGACCTGGTTTTTTACGGTTGGACGCTTATTGCCATTCGTGCAGCCGTGACCGCAAACCCGGTCAGCGTCAGCAGCAGCTTTACCCCTCTCTGAACTGCGGTATTCATGGTCGGTCAGCGCCTCAAGGCGCTGACCGATGGAGTGCATCTGTAATTCAATCTGGGCCAGACGTTCGCCGGGGTCAGTCTGGGTAGCTCGAAGGATGCGCAGGTACTCTAAAATCGAATCTTCACGTTCAGCAGTCATCGCTGGCGCGTTTCCTGGTCAGGTTGATCAGGCGGCAGCCAGATAGCCAAGACCCTCTTCCCATAGCAGTTCAACGCGGCGCGATTGTGGGACTACGGCCTTCGCGTGAGTGGCGAACAGGAAGCCTTCAGCATTGCGCCACCAACTGGCGCCGGTGGCAAAGTCAGAATAGGTGGTCATAATTCCGCGTGATACTGCGGATTCGATAGCGCCGACCACTTCGGATGTTGCGGAAAGGTTGAGGATTTTGGTAACGCTGCTGGCTGAAAAAACTTGCTTGTTCATTTTCCTTGCCTTGGGTGGGTTGCTACGTTTTCACAAGTATCACGAAGCTCAAACTATCATCCCTCAAAGGAAGCCGTATGTGCGCTAACCAACATATCTACCGGATTTCCGAGTCAAGAGTAGAGCCTTACTCGTGCCGCAGCGCCTCAATCGGGTCCATCTGCGCCGCACGGCGGGCCGGGAAATAGCCGAACACCACGCCGATACCCGCTGAGAATACAAAGGACAGCAGATTGATCGTTGGTCGAACCGGTAGGGCAATTCCATCAAGCCGGTTAGCGCAATGGATGCGCCCAGCGCGATGATGATGCCGATGATGCCGCCCAGCGCTGCTAAAACGACTGCCTCGATCAGGAATTGCAGCAACACCTCACGTTCCAGAGCGCCAATCGCCAGACGCAGACCGATCTCGCGGGTGCGCTCGGTGACGCTGACCAGCATGATGTTCATGATGCCGATGCCGCCCACCAGCAGGCTCACCGCCGCGACCGCGCCGAGCAATGTGGTCAACACCTGCGTCGTTCCCGATAACGTTTCAGCGAGCTGCTGGGTATCGAAGATGTTGAAGTTGTCGTCGTCGCTGTCGGCCAGCTTGCGCCGCTCACGCAGCAATTGCCGCAAACTGGTTTTCAGCCGGTCGCTGTCGCTGCCGTCCTCCATTGAGATGAGTAAGGTGTTCACTTTGCGGCTGCCAGTCACGCGGCGTTGCAGGGTATGCAGCGGCACGACCACACTGTCGTCCTGATCGCCCATCCCGCCTTGACCTTTGGCGGCCAGAATGCCAATCACGCTGCACGAGAATTGCTTGACCCGCAGTTGCTCGCCCAAGCCGGTCTGGCCGACCGCGCCGCTGTAGAGTTCGCGCCGCACGGTCTCTCCGATAATGCACGCCGCCGCCCCGGCGCGTTGCTCGTCGGCTTCAAACAGGCGACCGCTGGCCAGTTTCCAATTGCCGGTCTCGAACCAGTCATTGCTGCTGCCGTAGACCGTAGTAGCCCAATTACGGCCATTAGCAACGACGGTGACGCTGGCGCGACCTTCGGGAGCCACCGCCGCAATCCCGCCAATCTGCGCCCGGATGGCATTCGCATCAGCCTCGGTAAATTGCGGCACCGACCAGCCGCCGCCGCCGGCCTTGGCCTTATTCATGCATCTGCGTCTGAAACTCAATGGCTTTGAGATCATGATGATGGAGTACAGTTATCGAATGATCGGTGCGACCAATAACCAGTGCCCCTATGGGAAGTCAACATGAGTTGCAACGGTGATTTTCGGATAGCGATGATTTGGATATTTCAACGGACATGACATCGTTGATCGATGTGATTTTCATGTTGCTCTTGTTCTTCATCATCGCCTCGAATTTCATCCGTCCTGCCATGGATGTGACATTGCCGGAAAGTCAATCAGCAGACGTGCAGACATCATCAGGAAAGGATGTCTGCGTCATTACTGTCACACGTGAAGGAACGATTCTCTGCAACAATATGGTGGTACCGCTGGAGAATGTCGCTGCTTTGATCCGCGAGAACAGCGGACGAACACTGAATTTATTTGTTGATCAG
>JAAUTD010000204.1 GCA_012031845.1 Synechococcaceae cyanobacterium SM1_2_3 | reverse complement strand
ATTGCGCCGCTGCTATTCGATCCGGTCCCACCACCAGCGGACAGCCGTAGCGCCGCGCCAGCAGCACCGGCTCCGTCGCCGACTTGGCGCGGATCGCTGTCCGCCATGACCTGACGCGGCCAGTGAGGCGACTGCCCGCCGTAACCGCGACTGATCACGCCGGGTTGATAACCCGCCTCCCGCAGCAGTTCCACCAACCGGGCGACCAGCGGAGTTTTGCCGGCGCCGCCGACGCTGATATTGCCCACTACAATGACCGGGACCGGAATGGCCGCGCTGGAGCGTAGACCGCGCTGGTACAGCCAGCGGCGGAATCGCACCGCCGCGCCGAACAGCAGGCTAATCGGCCAGAGCAGCACGGCGATCAGATTCAGGGAATATCCGTAACGATCCAGCCAGTGCATGATTCAGGGAGTCCGCAAAGTGGATGGATTGGGAGTGGGCGGCGCTGATTCTGGCGCATCGCGGGCTGCAATCGCCAACTGCTTCAGACCCAGTTCACCGGCGACTTCCAGCACGGTGACGACCGCCTGATGCGGCGTCCGGCCATCGGCGCGAAGGATCAGCGGCAGTTCTCGACCCTTGGCGGCGGTTTGCAACGCGGCTTTTAACGCTGAGGCATCCGCGTTCGCTAACGCCGCGCCGTTGATGGTGTAACGACCGCTGGCGTCAATCTCGACAGTCAGTTGGGTTTGATCCGTGGGCATGGGCTGGCCGGATGCTTCCGGCAGGCGAATATCCAGAGCGGTTTCAGGCTTCAAGCTGGTGGCGAGCATGAAAAAAATCAGCAGCACCAGCACCACGTCAATCATCGGCACCAGGTTGATTTCCGGGTCTTCGCGGCGGCGGGGACGCAGATTCATGGCAATGGCTCCTCAGCCGTTCCCGCATCCAGCAGATCAATCAATTGCAAAGTTTCCTGTTCCATTTGCACAACCAGTTGATCGACTCGCGCATTGAAATAACGGTAGAACAGCAGGCTGGGAATAGCGACCGTCAGACCGGCGGCCGTTGTGATCAGCGCCTCGGCGATGCCAACGGACAGCAGACTAAAATTGCTGTTGCCCTGGGTCGAGACCACCTGAAAAATCCTGATCATGCCGGCCACCGTGCCCAGCAGGCCCAGCAGCGGGCTAATCGCAGCAATGGAGCCAAGCGTGGTCAGGAACCGTTCCAGCTCGTGGGTTACATGACGGCCCGTATCCTCGACCCGTTCGCGCAAAATGTCCCGGCTGCGCCCGCGACAGGCCAGTCCCGCCGCAACGATCCGGCCCAGCGGCGAATTGAGCGGCAAGGCATCCATGTCGTGCGGGTGAACCGCGCCGGATTCCAGCCAGTGATCCAGAATCGCCAACAGCCGGTTGGGCAGCACTCGCGCCGCCGCAGCGCCCAGAGTCGTTCAATGATGATGGTCGCCGCCGCCAGCGAACAGGCCAGAATCGGCGCCATCAGCCAGCCGCCAGCCTGGATCAGATCGAGCAATGGTTTTGTCTCCATACTGTGCGTGGAACAAGCCTCGTGATTTGACGAATCAGGTCAAGTGAAAATGCTTTGCTGTCCTTGCGTTTTTAATTTCCAGCTATCTTCATCAACGTGGACTGCAATATCTTCCAGGATATTAAGAATGGTTTGATTTTCAGGCGTGACGCCATTTTTTAGTAACGGCATGATATACAAAACAATCTCATCAAAATGCGCCATTTTGCTTTCTCGCTCCATCCGGCGCAAATAGGACATCAGGTAATACCGAACCCGCAGATTCAAGTCAATATGCGTTTTGAATTTTCTATCTTTCTTGATCATAAACAATTCTGATTTTTCGTCATAATCAAAGGTATCCAGCAGGATAGGCGTTAAATCGTTATATTCCTTTTTCATCAAATCCAGAAAACCCAGTTCCAGGCCCTTGATAATCAGTTCATCGTTAATCTGCTCCAGCGTCGCGCCATTATTTTTTGCAATAATGCCTTCAATCGTTTGCAGCACAATATCGCCAATATCCATGCCTAACGCGGCTTTCATGATGTAGCGCGGCTTGCGCACTTTTTTGAAATTAATAATCAGTTGCCCCGATAAAACCGTAAATGGATTTTTGCCGCTTTTTGAAGCTGGTTTGTCCGTTTTTTGGGCCACCGCGCCGACATATTCAAAACCACAGCGTTCGGCGGTTTCAATGATTAAATGCCAAAATTCAGGGTCTTTATGCGCAAAGACAAAGCTCATCCAGCGGTCAAATTTCAGCACCCGATACATTTCTTTAATGCTTTGCGCGATCAATCCATTATATTCCTCCTTGCTTTTCTCGTGTTCCCCGCCTTCAATGGCTTCCAACGCATAATCCTGTTCAGTGACCTTTAAGTCCAGCCACGCATTCCACATGATTGACAAGTCAAGATAGGGGATTTTCCTGCCATACGGCGGATCGGTATAAATATAGTCAACGCTTTCCTGATCCAGAAAAGATAAATCAGTTGCCGTGCCTCGAATCAATTGCAAATTTTTAATAGTATTTTCATTGATTTTGTATTCAATCTCACGCTTTGCGTTAATGACTTTCCTGAATTTTGTCTCAAAGCTATTTATCAAATCCAAATCTACATTTTTAGGGGCCAGCCGATAGCGGTAGTAGCGGAACGCAGCGCAGTCTCCCGCATTTTTATTTCTCTGTTCTGAATTGTGATAGGTCAGATTGGTTTTAGTGATAGTGCTTGAAAAGGCTAACAGCAGGGATTTTCTGCTATTTTCAACGGGTTCCTGCAAAATTAAACTTTTCAAAAAGGCCAGTTGCGCCAATTGTGATTTGCTGAATAAATCCTGAATCAATTCAACATCCGAGGCTTTGGGTAAGATAAAATCCTTCGGGTAGGGGTATTTTTTTAACACATTTTCTATTTGCTGAGCCGTTTTCGGTTCATGGGCGATATAGGCATTTTTAAGCCGATCAAAACTTGCTTGCAACTCGGTCAGTTTAACCGGGCGAGTCAGGCTGTCAACCATAAACACCGACATTGGATTCAGATCAATATGAATAGCGCGACGGTCAACCATCATCGCTTCAATGGCGGTTACGCCACTGCCGCCAAATGGGTCTAATACTACATCACCTTTCTGTGAGAAATTTTTAATGTATTCCTGCACGACGTTCCAGGTCTGTTTGGTAAAATAGCCATGTACCCCAAAATGTCGTTTTACCGCCTGCTTTTTAACAGGGATTTCTTCCAATAAGGGACGATTGGAATAATTAAATTCTGTGGCTGGATCATCCTTTTTAAGGATCGCCATTGGCTGATAAATAAATGCCTTTCCGGTCTGAAATGAACCCGGTGATAAGTAATGAGTTAATGCTTCCCAGTAATCAGCAATGTCAGCCAGTTCAAAATACAGAATTGGCTCCTGATGATCGTGCCGAAATAATGAAAACGCCCGTCCATTGCACAAGGCAAAGAACTTGGCGCGAATTTCAGGATGAATGCTGTAGGAATAAATTTGCTCAACATGATCGCCGGCTTTAATCTCTTCCTTCGGCGCTTTGGCATCCAGCACCCACGCATAACTTTCTTCAACTTTGAGCAAATAATCAGGAACCAGCGTCACTGGACTTTTTTTGCTGCCGACTTTTAAAAACGGATGCTTTAGCGCCTTACTGCGCACAATTTGCGACTGTTCATAACCGAGGGCTTGCAGTAGCGGCAAAATTAAAACCTCGCGCACACTGTCTTCCTTAAATTCTGGAGAATTGAGATAGTTCAGGTCAAATTTGAGTGGATTCACAGGATTCTCTGTTCACGGCGCAGTCCAGTAATGCCGCTGATCGCGCCGATAGCGTTCCAGTTTTAAGGCTTTGCCCGGTTCCAGCCGAAAGGTTAAAGCGCCCTCATCCGCCGGATTCAGCAAGGTCGCGCCAGTGGCTTGATAACGGGCTAGGGTCTCAGGGCGCGGATAGCCAAAGCGATTGTTATAACCGGTCGAAAACAGCATATAGCGCGGTTGCACCGCATTCAAAAATGCGGGGGTAGAGAGATTGCGATGACCCTGATGCGGCGCAATCAGAATTTCAGCCGCCAATCCGGTCCCATAAGCCGTGGTTAATGCCGTTTCGGCAGTGGTTTCTATATCGCCCGGCAATAACACCCGACCCGCTGCGCTTTCCACCTTGAGGACGCAGGACGCATTGTCGCCGCTGAATCCCGTCGCTGGCGGATGCAGAATGGAGAAGCGCACCCCGTCCCATTCCCAAATTTGCCCAACCCGGCATGGTTGCGCAGCCTCAATCGGAGTCTGTTCCGGCGCGGCGGTCAAAATGCGCGTCACCGGCATCAATTCCCGCAAGGATCGCACCCCGCCGGTGTGCTGACTGTCATTGTGGCTGACAATCAGCGTATCCACTTGCAGTGCGCCCTGTCGCCGCAGAAACGGGACGATCACGCCGCGACCGGCATCCAGAGTTGCGCCCAGCCGTGGCCCGGTATCGTAAACCAGAACATGATGTTGTGTGCGGACCACCGCCGCCAACCCGTGACCGGCATCCAGCAACGTGAACCAGAAGCCGCCCGGCGGCGGTTCAGCGACGGGCGGCCATAGCAGCGGCAAACACAGCGGCAGACCCAGCCAGCGCCCCGGCAATCCCGGCGGAGCGGTCAACAGAGCCACGCCGGGCAGCGCAAAGGCCAGCGTCCACAATGGCGGCGCGGGCCGGTACAGCACCATGCCGGGCAGACCATCCAGCCAGAGCAGAATCTGCCACAGTCCGCCCATTGTCAGCGCCGCCAGTTCCAGCAAAAAGGTTTGCGCGGCAGCGCTGAACGGTTCCGCCAGCGCCGCCAGCAGCGTCATCGGCAGCACCGTGCAACCCACCCAGGGAATAGCGATGAGATTCGCCAGCGGCGACAGCAATGGAAATTGCTGGAAGAACATCAGGTCGGCGGCAGCATCGCCACGGTGATATTCATTTGTAAACCAAGGGTTTGGCCGAGCCACCGCTGTTCACGCCAGCGTCCGCTGACGCTGTAGAGAATGACCGCGACCGCGCCGAACGACAGCCAGAATCCGGCCAGCAGCGGCGCACCCGGATCGAGGATCAGAATGATCAGCAGCGCCAGCGCCAGAATCCGGCTGGACTGGACATAGCGCCGAAGCAGCAGCGCCGCCATTGCGACCGCGACCATCAGCCATGCGCGTTGCGCAGGCACCGACAGGCCGGACAGCAGCGTATAGCCGCCCGCCCCGATCAGGGCGGCCAGCGCCGCCGCCTGATTGGCCGGCCAGCGTAAGGTCAATGCCGGGCTTCGCCCCCACAGATTCCACGCCAGCGCAAAGATCAGCCCGGCGATCAGGCCGATATGCGAGCCGGAAATGGACATTAAATGACCGACGCCGGTACGGTTGAGCATCTCCCATTGCCACGGACTGATGCCGCTGTCTTCCCCCACCGCCAGCGCGATCAGAATGCCGGTGTAGGAATTGCCGGGCAGCAACCGCTCGAAGGATTCCGCGAGGCGCTGGCGATAGCGATCCAGTGGATAGCGGTCGGCGGCGGCCAATAGGCGCGGCGGCGGTTGAGCGCGGATCGTGCCGATGGCGATGATGCCCTTGGCGTACAGCCAGCGTTCATAATCGAAACCGCCGGGATTGAGCAGGCCGTGCGGCGTTTTAATCGCACAGTGAAATTCCAGCGATCACCGACTCGCAACTTTGGCGGGATTGCCGTTTCCTTATCTGCCTTGCTGTCATCCCACCAGGACAGGCGCAAGCGTTTATCAGCAAGCGGTATCGGCTGATTGCCGCGTATTGCCCGGTCTACTGCGAACTCAAAACGGGTGCTGCGCCATTCGTGGTCGGGAATGGAAGCAATCCAGCCTTCTACCTGAAGATCAACGCCTTCCAGCGGCGCCGGCAATTGATTCGGCAGCGGCGCCAGTAACAGCGCCCATAAAAAAACCTGCCGCAATCCATGCAGGCAAGCGCAACCGGGGAAGCCATGCCAGCGCCAATAACACAGCGGGCAGCGCCCAAGTCCAGATGCGGGTCGGCAATTCTGGTAATGCCTGTAATAACAGGATTCCAACCAGAAAAGCGATGGCTCCAAAGCGCATAGGTTTCTATTCAATAATTGGGCGCATTTTGTGAATGAAGCGCACGCATTGCGCGAATGGCGCTGACGCTTTGGAGCAATAAAAAAGCGGGTAATGGCAATCAGTCCATTGCGTTTACATTCTGCCGATACCATTCCGCGTGTTCGGCGCTGTAGAGATAAGACGATGGAAATCCTTCCGGCTGAATCACTTGTCCCACCAGAATCAGCGCAGTGCGGGTAAAACCCTTGGCTTCCACCTTGGCGGCAATATCGGCCAGAACGCCCATTACGCCATCCTGATCCGGCCAGGAGACGCGATGCAATACCGCGACTGGACAGTCCGCGCCGTAATGTGGAATTAATTCGTCAACAATCTCTGGCAGTTTGTCCACGCTCAGATAAATCGCCATTGTCGCCCGGTGCTGCGCCAGTTCCGGCAGGCTTTGTCCAGCAGGCATTGGCGTTTTTCCCGCATGGCGAGTCAGGATCAGGGTTTGGCTAATGCCGGGCAGAGTCAATTCCCGGCGCAGCATCGCCGCTCCGGCAAATGCGGCGGTCACGCCCGGAATGACTTGATAGGGAATCTCCAGCAATTCCAGTTCGCGAATCTGTTCACCAATTGCGCCGTATAAAGCCGGATCGCCGGTATGGACTCGCGCTACATCCAACCCCTGTTCGTGAGCAACGCGAATCCTGGCAATAATCTGATCCAGGTTCAAATCAGCGGTATTCACAATTTCCGCCGCTGGATTAGCGGTCAGAACCACTTCTTTTGGCACCAGCGAACCGGCGTACAGCACCAGTGGACATTGGCGAATCAGGCGTTGGCCTTTCACCGTGATTAACTCCGGATCGCCGGGACCGGCGCCAATAAAATAGACCGTCATGCCAATGGTTCCGTGGTGGTTTAACGCGCAGAAAATTCAAAGGAATCATAAAAAAGTTGATCGCCTGGCAATCCCTGAGCCGCAAAGACTTTTTTGGCCGCTTCAATCATTGGCGGCGGGC
>JAAUTD010000203.1 GCA_012031845.1 Synechococcaceae cyanobacterium SM1_2_3 | reverse complement strand
TCGCCGCCAAACTTCTGCGCCATCACTTTCGTGATCGCCGCCGTCAGCGTGGTCTTGCCATGATCCACATGACCTATCGTCCCCACATTCACATGGGGTTTGTTGCGTTCAAATTTTTCTTTGGACATCCCAAGACTCCCCTGCAAGACTTAAAGGCCAGAAATTTGGACTGCTATTCAAAATCCAAAGCGGCATTTCAAAAACCTGAAAATTGAATGGAGCCCATAACCAGATTTGAACTGGTGACCTCATCCTTACCAAGGATGCGCTCTACCAACTGAGCTATATGGGCTTGAAAACTGTCTCTAACTCACAAAATTCCTAAAGGAAATTCTTAAGGCATTGATGTTTGGAGCGGGTGATGGGAATCGAACCCACACCATCAGCTTGGAAGGCTGAGGTTCTACCTTTGAACTACACCCGCTTTATCATTCCTAAGCAGGACACCGGGAGAAAAGCGATCCGCTATCATGAGCCATACTTAAAAGAGCTTTAGGGTCGGGCAATTTTATTACCAATCTGGTGGAGGGGGAAGGATTCGAACCTTCGAAGGCTGAGCCAACAGATTTACAGTCTGTCCCCTTTGACCGCTCGGGAACCCCTCCAAAGTTTGAGTCGCGCATTGTGATAGCCAAATATAAGGTTGTCAATCGCCGTTATGAAGTTTTTGCGAAACGATCATAGGCAATCTACTATAATGAACGTGGCTGACATAAGCTGGCGTAGCTCAGTTGGTAGAGCAGTTGCCTTGTAAGCATCAGGTCGGGGGTTCGAGTCCCCCCGCTAGCTCCAAATAAATCAATGTCTTAAGAAGAAAATGCTTAGGCCATTGCCGTTATCATGCAATCGCTTCATGATAATAGAAAGACCCCTAACCCAACCTATAGCTCTACTAGAGGACTTGCTCATGGCGCAACTCAAGCCCGGTGTTGTTACTGGCAAAGACTATCTGACTCTCGTGGCCGCAGCCAAGGAAGGCGGCTATGCGCTGCCAGCGGTCAATGTCGCCAGCAGCAGCACCATCAATGCGGTGCTGGAAGCAGCGGCAAAGAACAGTGCCGACGTTATCATCCAGTTGTCCAATGGCGGTGCGCAGTTCTACGCTGGTCAAGGACTGAAGGATGGTTTCAAAGCCAAGGTGGTGGGCGCGGTGGCTGCGGCTTACCACGTTCATCTGCTGGCCGAACACTATGGAATTTGCGTGGTGCTACATACCGATCACGCCAACAAGGGCTTGATTCCCTGGGTCGAAGCGTTGCTGGACCACGGCGAAGCCTACTTCAAGCAGCATGGGAAGCCGCTGTTCAGTTCGCATATGCTCGATCTGTCGGAAGAATCAATGGAGTTCAACCTTAACGAATGCGCCCGCATTTTGCAGCGCATGGCTCCGCTCGACATGAGTCTGGAGATCGAACTCGGCGTGACCGGCGGCGAAGAAGACGGCATCGGCAAGGAAATGGAAGAAAGCGCCGATAATTCCCACCTCTATACTCAGCCTGAAGATGTGCTACAGGCTTATGAACGGCTGTCGCCGATTGGGCATTTCTCGGTCGCAGCTTCGTTTGGCAACGTGCATGGCGTGTACAAGCCAGGCAACGTCCAACTGCGCCCTGAAATTCTCAAGAACTCCCAGAGCCTTATCGGGCAACGCCATGATGGCGGCGCCAAGCCGCTGAATCTGGTGTTCCACGGCGGTTCAGGTTCAGAGAAGGAAAAGATTACCGAGGCCGTAGGCTATGGTGTGTTCAAGATGAACATTGACACTGATTTGCAGTTCGCCTATTCAGAGGCGATTGGCAAGTTTGTCACCCAGAATCCCAAGGCTTTCCTGTATCAGGTAGACCCGGAAACTGACAAGCCCTACAAGAAGTTCTACGATCCGCGCAAGTATCTGCGTCTGGCCGAAGAGAATATGGTGGCGCGGCTAAATGAAGCGTTCCATGATCTCGGCTCCAAGGGTAAATCGCTGGCGGCAGGTTAAGCACGGTTTTGCCAGTCCGGTTTTGAACCTCTCTTAATCCATCAAGAGTGTGGAAGAATCGTAACCGAGAAGCCAGGTAGTTTATATTGAGCAGGGCTTATCGTTTATTCGATAAGCCCTTTATTATTTCGCCGTCTCTATAAAAGGAAATGAATGGTCATGCGTATCGGAGTGCCCAAAGAGATTAAAACGCATGAATATCGAATTGGAATGACCCCTGGCGGAGTGCGCGAGGCAGTGCAACACGGTCATGCAGTACAGGTGGAAACCGGCGCGGGCATGGGCATTGGTCTGGATAATGAGGCTTATGAAAAAGCGGGTGCAACCATTGCTGCATCAGCAGATGAGGTATTTGCCCAGGCGGATTTAATCGTGAAGGTCAAGGAGCCACAGCCGGTTGAGTGCGCCCGGTTGCAGTCAGGGCAGACGCTATTCACCTATTTGCACTTGGCGCCTGACCCTGAGCAGGCCAAAGGTTTGCTGGCCTCGGGCTGCATTGCAATTGCTTATGAAACAGTGACCGATGCCAAAAGCCGTTTGCCGTTGTTAGCGCCGATGAGCGAGGTGGCCGGACGCATGGCGATCCAGGCGGGCGCGCACTGTCTGGAGAAATCGCAGGGTGGCAGCGGGACTTTGCTGGGTGGCGTGCCAGGGGTATTGCCGGGTCGGGTGACGATTTTGGGCGGCGGCGTGGTCGGCACTAACGCAGCGCGGATCGCTATGGGCATGGGCGTGCGAGTCACGGTGCTGGATCGCTCGCTGGCGCGGTTGCGGGAATTGGACGATTTATTTCAAGGCCGATTGCTAACCCGCTACGCGACTTTGGAAGCGATTGAAGAGGAAGTTTTATCCGCAGACTTGACTGTTGGCGCGGTGCTGATTCCCGGCGCGGCAGCTCCCAAACTCATTCCCCGGGCGCTATTGTCGGCGATGAAACCCGGCTCTGTTCTGGTAGATGTTTCCATTGACCAAGGCGGCTGTTTTGAAACTTCTCGCCCGACAACACACGCCGCTCCCACCTATGTTATTGACGGAATCGTGCATTATTGCGTCGCCAATATGCCGGGCGCAGTGGCGCGCACCTCAACATTCGCGCTCAATAACGCCACCTTGCCGCATATCCTGCAACTGGCGGACCGCGGAGTTGTTTCTGCATTACAGACTGATCCTTATTTGTGTGCGGGATTGAATATCCATCGTGGCCGGGTGACCTATCTGGCGGTGGCTGACGCCTTGGGCTACGACTATTGTCCGCCTGAGGACGCATTGGCGCTTGCCTGAACCAGCAACATGACGGGCGGATGACGCGCTCCGGTTCTACCGTTACAATCCATTCCCCCTTTACCCATGCCGGATGACGCAAATCATGCAGGAACTTAATCCGTATTTTAATCAGATTAGCGACTTACGGGGGCGCTGCGCGTCTCTAAGGGGGTATCTTTGACTTCGAGACCAAGCGCGAGCGGCTGGATGAAGTTAACCGGGAGTTGCAGGAATCGAATGTCTGGAATAATCCGGATCGGGCGCAGGCATTAGGCAAGGAACGGGCGTTATTGGAAGCCGTAGTCAACCGGCTGGAAAATCTTGACCGGAGTTTGAATGAAGTCGCGGAATTATTAACCTTGGCGGGTGAGGAAGACGACGAGGCGGCAATCACTGAAGTGGTGGGCGATTTGGAGAATTGCGCCCGCATCGTTGCCGATTTGGAATTTCAGCGGATGTTCGCGGGCGAACTCGACGCCAGCAATGCCTTCGTGGATATTCAGGCCGGTTCCGGCGGCACTGAAGCGCAGGACTGGGCCGAGATGCTGTTGCGGATGTATTTGCGCTGGGCGAGCGGCGCGGCTTCAAAACCGAGTTGCTGGAAGTGTCGCCGGGCGAAGTGGCGGGGATTAAAAGCGCCAGCATTCGTTATGAAGGCAGTTACGCTTATGGTTGGTTGCGAACCGAGACTGGCGTTCACCGTCTGGTGCGCAAATCGCCCTTTGATTCCGGCAATCGTCGCCATACTTCTTTTGCCGCCGTCTTTGTCTCGCCGGAAGTAGACGACGATATCGAAGTAGACATCAATCCGGCGGATTTGCGAGTGGATGTCTATCGGGCTTCTGGCGCAGGCGGCCAGCATGTCAATCGGACAGAATCGGCGATTCGCATTACTCATTTGCCCACCAATATCGTCGTGCAATGCCAGAACGACCGTTCTCAACACAAGAACCGTTCTACTGCAATGAAGCAACTTAAAGCCAAGCTGTATGAATTGGAGTTGCAGAAACGCAATGCGAAAGCGCAAGCGGTGGAAGACACCAAGTCGGATATTGGCTGGGGCAGTCAGATTCGCTCCTATGTGCTGGATCAGTCGCGGATTAAGGATTTGCGCACGGGTGTTGAAACCGGTAATACCCAGCCGGTGCTGGATGGCGATCTCGATCAATTTATTGAGGCCAGCTTGAAAAGCGGGTTGTAGTTCCTATTCGAGACAGGATCATTTTGGACGATAGTCATGAACTGGCAAGATGTTTGTGAACATCCCAGCTTGCAGGATTTGCCCTTTAAAATCGAACTGAACGAAAAAGGGCAAATCGTGATGAATGCAGTGAGAGTGATTCATTCTCTGTATCAGGGAGAAATTGAATATCTCCTGCGCACTTTGTTGAAGGGAGGCAGAACATTGCCGGAATGCGCGATCAAAACATCCAGAGGAACCAAAGTTGCTGATGTCGCTTGGGCGGCGACCAGTACGGTGCGGAAAATTAAGGATGAAGCGGAATGTTCCATTGCTCCGGAAATTTGTGTTGAGGTTTTATCATCAAGCAATACAGAAGATGAAATGAGGGAGAAAATTGACCTGTATTTTGAAAAAGGCGCTTGTGAAGTCTGGATTTGTGAGAATGGCTCCATGCGTTTTTACCATCCAGGTGGAAAGCTGGAACATTCTGTTTTAGCACCTGAGTTTCCAATAATCATTGAGATCGAAGTCTGATTATCCGTAATTTATGCCCTCTCCATTTCCAGTCGCTTGAGGACAAATATGAACACGGTCAATGAAATTGAATCTGCTATCAGTAAACTTACCCCGGAAGAACTGTCCGTTTTTCGGACATGGTTTCAAGAATTTGATGCTGAAGCTTGGGATCGGCAATTTGAGGCCGATGTTTTAGCAGGTCGCCTGGATAGGTTTGCTGAGGAAGCACTACACGATCTTCAAGAAGGCCGGTGTACCAACCTGTGAGACATCGATCTAGCGTGAAGTTTTGGCAATTCTATACCGCATTGCCAGAGAATGTTCGACGGCTTGCTGATGAAAACTACCAATTACTTAAACGCGATCCTTACCACCCATCGCTTCATTTTAAAAAGGTTGGGAAATATTGGTCAGCGCGGGTTGGTATCCACTATCGGGCCGTTGCTATTGAAAGTGGCTTGGATATTGTCTGGTTCTGGATTGGTCATCATAGCGAGTATAAATATCTTATTGATGGCCGCTGATTTTCGTTCACTCTACTAATAGTCACTATTCTCAATGGACTCCCCTGAAGAACTACTCGATGAAAACAAGCTGATTGCGCTGCGCCGTCAAAAGCTTGGCGAATTACGCCAGCTTGGCAATGCCTATCCCACCGATTTTCGCCGCGATGCCTTGGCGGCGGAACTGCATATCGCCTTGGGCTATAAGGACAATGCTGAACTGGATGCAGAGCCAAAGCGGGTTACTGTTGCCGGGCGAATGCTGGCGAAACGAATCATGGGCAAGGCCAGCTTTGTCCGGCTGCGCGATATGTCTGGCGACATTCAATTGTTCATCCAGAAAAACGCACTCCCGGACGACCGATATGAAGACTTCAAAACCTGGGATGTGGGCGATATTCTCGGCGCGGAAGGAACCCTATTTAAAACCAAAACCGGCGAATTGTCGGTCAAAGTGGATTCACTGCGGCTATTGACCAAATCGCTGCGGCCTTTGCCAGAGAAGTTTCACGGCTTGGCCGATCAGGAAACCCGCTATCGGCAGCGTTATGTAGACCTGATCATCAATGAATCCACCCGTGAAACTTTCCGCCTGCGTTCGGCCAGCATTGCCTATATCCGTGATTTCTTTAACCGGCGCGGCTTTCTGGAAGTCGAGACGCCGATGATGCAGCCCATTCCCGGCGGCGCGGCGGCCCGGCCTTTTATTACTCATCACAATGCGCTGGATATGCAACTGTATCTGCGAATTGCGCCGGAACTTTATTTGAAACGGCTGGTGGTCGGTGGATTTGAAAAGGTTTATGAGATTAACCGCAATTTCCGCAATGAAGGCTTATCCACCCGCCATAACCCTGAATTCACCATGCTGGAGTTTTATCAGGCGTATGCCGATTACCGCGACCTGATGGATTTGACCGAAGAGTTATTGCGCGGCATGGCGCAATGCTTGCTGGGTGATACCGCGGTGACGTATCTGGGCGAGACTTATGATTTTGGTCGCGCTTTTCGGCGGCTGACCGTGAAGGAAGCCATTCTCTACTTCAATCGCGCCATTAACGCCGCGCAACTGGATGATTTGGAGCAGTCCCGGCAGATTGCCGAGAGTTTAGGCTTGAAAGTAAACCCGGATTATGGTTTGGGTCGAGTGCAATTGGAGATATTCGAGCAAACCGTTGAGCATCAATTGCGCGATCCGACGTTTATTACTGCGTATCCCACTGAAGTATCGCCGCTGGCGAGACGCAATGATGATGATCCCAACATTACTGACCGCTTTGAATTATTTATCGGCGGGCGGGAAATCGCCAATGGCTTTTCCGAATTGAACGATCCCGAAGATCAGGCGGAGCGTTTCCGCAAGCAGGTTGAAGCGAAAGCAGCCGGTGATGATGAAGCGATGCACTACGACGCGGATTATGTGCGGGCGCTGGAATACGGGTTGCCGCCCACTGCGGGAGAAGGCATCGGCATTGACCGGCTGGTGATGTTATTCACCAATGCCGCTTCAATCCGGGATGTATTGCTGTTCCCGCATCTGCGGCCCGAAGCATAAACAGGACTTTCGCTTCAGTTTCAAAAACCGTTCGGGGTGAGCCTGTCGAACCCGTTTTTACTGATGAATGCCCTTCGACA
>JAAUTD010000202.1 GCA_012031845.1 Synechococcaceae cyanobacterium SM1_2_3 | reverse complement strand
CACGGTTGCGTTTCAATCTGGCCTCATCCAGCCACCTGATTTATTACAATTCTGGAACGCGCCCGGACTCGCCATAAACTCGGCATCGGCATCGCGTTACAATCCGGTTTCCAAAACGGGCAAGGCGTTACTTTGATCATGACATTTCCCGATTTACCGAACTCCCCATCTGCGGGCGATCCAGCGGCGACTGCGCTGGAAGTCGTCGGTCGCTTCAGCGATGCTGAAATCAACGCCATCTACAAAGCGATTGCCCTGCGCCGCGATTATTCGCCACTTTCGCCCCGGCTGTGTTCCGGCAGAACAATTATCGCGGCTGCTGGACGCCGCCCGGCGCGGGCCGAGTGTGGGTTTCATGCAGCCGTGGCGCTTTATCCGCATTACTGATGCTGAGCGGCGGCGGGCGGTTCACGCCCTGGTCGAACAGGAACGCATCCGCACCGCCCGCGCCCTGGGCGAGCGTGAAGATGAGTTCATGCGCATCAAGGTCGAGGGTGTGCTGGAATGCGCCGAAGTGCTGGTGGCGGCGCTGATGGACGGGCGCGAGCGGCACATCTTCGGTCGCCGCACTTTGCCGGAAATGGACTTGGCTTCAGTCGCCTGCGCCATTCAGAATCTGTGGCTGGCGGCGCGGGCCGAAGGGCTGGGCATGGGCTGGGTGTCGCTGTTTGATCCGGCGGCGCTGGCCGAATTACTGGCAATGCCGGAAGGCGCGAAGCCGATAGCGGTGCTGTGTCTGGGGCCGGTCGAGCGTTTCTACGACAAGCCGATGCTGGAAGCGGAAGGTTGGGCCAAACCCCAGCCGTTGCAGGAACAGGTTTGGGAAAATGGCTGGGGGAATGTTTCGAGCTAGAGTCACACCGCATGGGCGGGATGCGCCCGGCGAACCTTGCCTATTGTTTGCTGATCACCTTGTCACCACTGCCAATGGCTTGCCATGACCACTCGTAATCTTGAAGCGCTGTTCAAGCCGGATACCATCGCCCTGATTTGCAGCGGCAACGATGCTGAAGTCAACATCGCTCGCAATTTGATGAGCGGCGGTTTCAAGGGGCCGATCCTGCCGGTAGACCCGGATCGCTGGGCGCTGGAAGGCGCGCTGGCTTACCGTGATATCGCCAGTTTGCCGCTCTCGCCGACGCTGGCGATTATTACCCGGCCCTTGCGGGAAGCGCCGACCCTGATTCGGCAATTGGGCGAACGCGGCGCCCGCGCGGCGCTGTTGATCAGCGATGCCCGCGCCATCCCGATGAAGGAACGGGGCGACCTGTTTCAAGCCATTCTGGATGCGGCGCAACCCTATCTGTTACGAGTGCTGGGCCCCAGCTCGCAGGGGATCAGCATCCCCTCATCCCATCTCAATATCAGCCTGAATCGCCAGCCGCTTATTCCCGGCGAAATCGCTTTTATCACGGAATCCGGCACGATCGGCCAGACCGTGCTGGACATGGATCCAGACTCCGGTTTTGGCTTCAGCCACCTGATTCATTTGGGCGATGGCCTGGATGTTGACCTGGCCGATGTGCTGGATTATCTGGCCGGGGATTACCGAACCCGCGCCATTCTGCTTTACCTCGAACGCATCGGCGACGCCCGCAAGTTCATGTCGGCGGCGCGGCGGGCAGCGCGGATGAAACCGGTGATCGTACTGAAGCCGCGCCGTCATCCCGACGAAGATCCGGGTGACGCGGTCTACGCCGCCGCCTTCCGCCGCGCCGGTCTGTTGCGGGTGGAAGACAGCCACGAACTAATGCATATGGTCGAAGTGCTGAAAGCGGCCAAGCGGGTGAATAATGACCGGCTGGCGATCCTCAGCAACAGCTCCAGTCTGAGCCTGCTGGCGACTGACACGCTGTATCGCTTTGGCGGGCGCTGGCGCAATTTTCCGAAGCGACTCAGCAGGGTTTGGAAACGCTGGTGGAGCCAAGCGCCCAGCCCAATCCGGTCGATCTGGGCGATCAAGCCAATGCCAACGCCTACGGGCAGGCCCTGGATTTGCTGCTCAGCGATCCGGGAGTAGATGGCGTACTAGTCATCAAAACCCCCAGTGACGCCCAGGAAACGCTGGCGGTCGCGGATAGCGTGATCCAGCGCCTGGCCCAAAGCCGCCGTTGCATCATCGCCAGTTTTCCGGGATCGCGGCTGGGCGCGGAAGCGCGGCGGCAACTGCTGGCGCGGCAGGTGCCCACCTACGAAACCGCCAGCGGCGCGGTGCAAGCCTTTATGCGGATCGTGCAATACAAGCGTAACCAGTCGCTGTTGATGGAGACGCCGCCCTCGTTGCCGGAAGAGTTTACCCCGGATATCGCTACAGCGCGGGCTGTGATCGCGCAGGCGTTGACTGATGGCCGACGCACTCTCAATGAAAGTGAGGCCATGCAGTTATTGGCCGCCTACCACATCCCGACCATAGAAACGCTGCTGGCGCATTCGCCGGGCGAGGCGACCTACATCGCGGCCCGGCTCAAGCCGCCCATCGTCCTGAAAATACTGACTCGCGATGTCATGACCCAGTCGCACATTGGCGGCGTCGCCCGCTACCTGAATACCCCGGAGGCGGTGCGTGAAGCCGCGATGGTGATGCTGACCCAGTTGCGTCAAGTGGCCCCCGCCGCCGCCTGCAACGGTTTCGTATTGCAGCCCATGATCGCCCGCGATGGCGCCTACGAAATGACGATGGGCGCTCGTTCCGGTGGCCGTTTTGGACCGGTGCTGTACTTTGGCCAAGGTGGCGCCGAAGCCGAAGTCATCAACGATCTGGCCTATGGACTGCCGCCGTGCAATCTGCATCTGGCCCGCGAAATCATGGCGCAAACCCGAATTTATCAACGGTTGCGCTATAGCTTGTTGCGCCGGGCCAATCTGAACGCACTGGCGCTGACCTTGGTCAAGGTCTCGCAAATGGTGGTGGACTTGGCGGAAGTGGCCGAAGTGGCGATCAATCCATTGCGGGTCAATGCCCGGGGCGTGATGGCGCTGGATGCGCGGGTGCAACTGACGCCAACCACGCCGGTTCTGAACCAGCGCCTGGCGATCCGCCCTTATCCCAAGGATCTGGAGGAAACCGTTATTTTGCCCAACGAGCGGCCGTTGTTGTTGCGCCCGGTTCTACCCGAAGATGAACCAGCGCTACAGGCATTGGCGTTGCGGGCTTCGCCCGACGATCTGCGGCTGCGCTTTTTTCAGCCAATCCGCGAACTGTCGCATGACCTGGCGGCTACTCTGACTCAGATTGATTATCATCGGGAAATGGCGCTGGTGGCTGTGGGGCCAGGGTTGCCCGGCAAAGCCGAGATGTACGGCATTGTTAATCTCAGCGCTGATCCCAATAACGAGCAAGCTGAATACTCGATTCTGGTGGATCGGGCGCTGATGGGGCTTGGGCTGGGCAATCTGCTGATGAAACGGATTATTGCCTACGCCCGGACGCGGGGGATTAGCGAGATTCACGGCGAAGTTTTGCAGGAAAACAAACCCATGTTGCAACTGGATCGGGCGCTGGGCTTTACCATTCATGCGGACCCTAACGACCCTAGCTTGAAGCATGTTATTCTCAAACTGCATTGTATTGCATCATCCGCAGGTTAAATTCTAATGAACGATAAACGTCTTCTTATTGTTGATGACGAACCAGAATTTGGCGAACTGGTGCGTAAAGTCGCTGCCGGTTTAGGCTATGAAGCGCGGGCTACAACCAATGGCCGCGCTTTCCAGACCGTCTATCACGAATTGAAACCCACTCATATTGTTATGGATATGGTGATGCCGGAAATGGACGGCAATGAATTGGTTTTGTGGCTAATGGAGCAACATTACGCTGCTCATCTGATCATCATTACCGGTTACAGCCCTGATTATGCCAGGGACGCCAGCGTATTGGCGGAGTTTAATGGCTTGCGTTCAGTCGTTACTCTGACTAAACCGATTGGGCTGGCCCGGTTGCGTGAAGTGTTGAATCAATGTAATGACATATAAGGCGAAATCCGGCATGGCGGGGAATCTTATAACGAGCCAGCCGGTCACCCCAATGCGCCACACAATCTGCGGGCTAGAGGATGTAGGCGCTCAGCAGGTGTTCGTAGCGCGAAACTGCAACCTCTTTGGCAATATTCCCTGCTTTCCTTTTTAGATTGATCTGTCGGGTGATCTTCCTCATCCCTTTTTGGATTCCATTCAGGACACTGACCTTGGGGTTTTCTCATTGTGGTAGCTGGCGAACTCGAACAGTGCAACGCGGCCAGATTACTTCAGATTGGACAGGCCATTGTAGCGTTCCTTGAGTCCGATTGGGCATTGGGGCGACAAGGTCCGCGGCTTCACCGCCAAACTGATCTCGTTTAATGCCGCATACAGACCGAATGCCAAGCGATCGGCTCCACCCTTGCCCAATTTGTTGCCCATCGAAAAGAAGCGCTTACCCGGATTGGCGAGTGACTCCAGGTCGTCGATCACTTTCTTGGCGAAGCTGAGCCTGTCCTTCTGCACCAGCAAATGCTTGACCGGCCACTTCAACCTCTGATTCTTCTCGCATTGTGCCAAGGGTACATTGAAGTCGCGGAACTGGGAGGATGGGTCGACATAGTCGAGCATGGCGATCGTGTTTGAGTTCTTGCCGAGGCTGATCATCACATTGCCCGGGTTGAGCAGCGCCTTGAACAAGATATGGAAGGGACCTATTTTCACTGATACATCAGGACCTTCCCAGAAGAACCGATCGAAGTTGCCGTTGAACGCATCGGAGGCAATCATTGCGCCCAAGCGCTCGAGTCCCCCGATGTCGCTCAACGCGCCGAAAATCTTGTTCAATGGGCTCTTGTCGCCCTTCTCATAGTAAAGCTTTGCAGCGGCTCCGATGTCGATGACATTTTGGAACTGCATCTTGAGGAAGGTATAGTTACGCTGGCTCGCAAGGTCTTCTGATATGTATTGGCAGGCCTTCGCGTGGTCGCTGGCGGTGTAGCCACCGATGCTCTTATAGAAATTCTCGGTTTCAACGATCCTGTCGCAGTATCGCTTCAGTTCTAGGCGCTCTGACTGTGTCAAAGCCTTCGCCTTCGACGACGGGTCGAAGAGGTTGATGATCTTGCCGTGCTCCTTAAACGACTCCGGGGAGTTCTGAGGTTCCATCTTTATGACGATCCGGTCGTTTGTAAAGCCCTTAACATCGTAGACGATCCCTTGCTTCAACTGATGGATCGATTCGATGTCGCTTGCCATGAGTGGGTTGGTCATCGATAGCATGGTGTTTCCCTTGGTGTATCAAGATTAGATGCCAGTATAGATGCCAGTATGTCGGCCCACCACATCGCTAAGGGGCAGCGGAAAGTGCGATGGTGGTGCTTGGAGTAGTCGCAGCCGACAAACAGGCGATCCAGAAAGGTGTCCTACTGGTTGCTCAGGAGCAGCGCCGTAAAGCGCACCCATACCTGGTCTTGCTAACAAAACCAGGCCAATGGGAGACACCGGCTGATTCCCCGGTGAGCGTGCGAAGGCAGGCGATTGTCATGTAGGTCGCAATCGGGCGGCGATTCAGGCCACAAGGTTCAAAGTTTTTCTCGCGGGCTCGGCGGCGGCACTTCCGAATGCCCGTCCGCCGAGGCGCTTGCATCCAGCAGGCTCGCCAATGACCTAGTGTCTATTGCTTATGTGGCGGATCTTAATTCCCGCCGCAATACCTTCCCCGCTGCTGACATAGGCAATGACGCCACAAATTCAATAGATCGCGGGATTTTGTAGCGGGCCAGCCGGTCGCCCAGATGAGCCAGCAATTCTTCGGCGCTGGTTATTGCCTCCGGCTTCAGCACGACAAAGGCTTTGCCCACTTCGCCCCATTTGTCATCGGCGACGCCAATCACGGCGCATTGGAACACCGCCGGATGCTGATAAAGCGCGGCTTCGATTTCTGCGGGATAAACATTCTCGCCACCAGAAATAAACATATCCTTCAATCGATCCACAATGGTGAAATACCAGCCTTCATCATAGCGGGCCAGATCGCCGGTGTGAAACCAGCCCTCGCCGTCAATCACCTCTGCCCATGCTGCATCATTGTTGAAATAGCCGGAAGCAATGCTGGGGCCTTTCAGCACCAGTTCGCCGACTTCATTCGGGCCTAATGGCTGGTTATTGCTGTCCACAATACGGGCGTCAATAAAGAAGTTCGGTCGCCCAATGCTGCCCGCCTTGCTAATCGCGTCTTCCGGCGCCAGGGCGAACAGTCCCGGCCCAAATTCAGTCATGCCAAACCCCTGCTTGAAATGAATGCCCTTCTCGCGGGTATATTGCTCAATCAGCAGCGTTGGCAATGGTGCGCCGCCACTGGTGCAGAAGCGCAGCGAACTTAAATCAGCGGCAGGCCAGGCTGGAGTTTGCGTCAACATCTGATACATCGCGGGGACGGCGGCAAAGACGGTCACCCGTTCTGACTCAATGAGTCGCAATACCTGTTCTGAATCAAATCGCTTCATCAGCACCGTGGTTCCGCCAAGAATGATTTGCGGCAGAGTGTAGACAAACAGTCCGCCGACGTGAAACAGCGGGAATACGTTTAGATAAATATCTCCCCGGCCCAGATCGTGAATAATCGTGTTGAGGCAATTCCAGGCGATTTGGCGGTGGCTGATCTGTGCGCCCTTGGATACGCCGGTAGTGCCGCCAGTAAAAACAATCGCAGCAATGGATTCGCTGTCCAGTATTTCACAGGCGCAGGAAACTGGTGCCGCCGCGTCCAGCAGATCGCCAAAATGCTGACTGCCGGGAATCCCAATTCCGTCCAAGTGAATCCACTGTTGCACAGTTGATTCGGCTTGCGCCAATAACGCCACGCTGTCTTTAATAGCGTCATCGTAAATCAGCACGGTTGGAGTGACTGTCGCCAGAATCTGTTGCAATTCCTGCCAGTGCAGCCGCCAGTTCAGCGCGGTGTGAATGGCGCCGAGTTTGCCGCAGGCGAATAACAAATCCAGATGTTCTACGCCGTCCTGGGCCAGAATCGCCACTCGGTCGCCCTGATTGATATTAAAATGGCGCAAGCTATTTCGCCAGCCGGTTGCGCGCTCATTTAATTCGGCGTAATTGAGCTGTAATGCCGGCGTTTTGCCGGTGTCCACTACTCGCCAGCGCATC
>JAAUTD010000201.1 GCA_012031845.1 Synechococcaceae cyanobacterium SM1_2_3 | reverse complement strand
CCGAAGGTTTCTGGATCAGGGTTCCAAAAGGGTTGGCCAAACAAAAGCGGCGGCAGGCTGGCGACTAGCAAGGCCAGCAGCACCACTGCTGGCGTATAAGAGCGGGCAAAGGTATCGACCAGCCGCTGCACCGGGGCACGGCGCTCCTGGGCCTCCTCGACCATCGCCCGCACCCGAGATTCTGTCGACGGGTTGCCATAGCGCATGCAGAAATCGACAATCACTTCATCCCCGTGCCGGTCCGCCATCAGTGCGGCAATCGCGGCGGTCTGGCGGCGGCTGATCGCCAGCAGCGGCGAACCTTCAGCCGTCCAGATGGTTTGATATTTATGGGCCGATTGCGCCGGGCGCACCCGCAAAATCACCCCGTGCAAAATCAGCCACCACAACAGCCGGGGAATTTCCACCACCCGCGAATCCCACAGAAATTCAGCGAGATAGCGGCGCACCGCTGCCGGGGTTGGCGCATCGGGCGTACCCAGATTGGCCAGCAGAACCCCGCTGCATTCCGGTTGATCGTGGGCAAAAGCGGCTGAAGAGGTTGATTTCATCGTAATCACTTCCGTAGCGGATCGAAGCGCCATCATAGATGACGGCAGGGTTACAACTATAATGAAGCCATTTTAACGCTGGAGGTTCCTTCGCCATGCAGGGGGTATTTCTCGACCGGGCTTCGCTGGATTGCGGCGATCTCGATTTCAGCCCGTTGGACGCCATTCTGCCGGACTGGCGCTATTACCCGGCCACTGCGCCGGATGAAACCGGGGATCGAATCGCCAACGCCGACATCGTGATCAGCAACAAGGTGGTGTTGGACGCCGCTGCAATTCAGCAGGCGCCGCGCCTGAAGCTGATCAGCGTCGCCGCGACCGGCGTCAACAATGTGGACCTCGATGCGGCAAGCGCACAAGGGGTCGTGGTCTGCAACTGTCATGGCTACGGAACCGCCGCCGTGGTGCAACATGTGTTCGCGCTGCTGCTGAGCCTGATGACCCGCTGGCCGGACTATCACCAGGCGGTTCGGGCCGGGCGCTGGCAACAATCCAGCCAGTTTTGCCTGCTGGATTTCCCGATTCGGGAACTGGCGGGCAAAACCCTGGGCATCGTCGGTTATGGCGAACTGGGGCAGGGCGTGGCGCGGATTGCGGAAGCCTTCGGGATGCGGGTGCTCATCGCCCAGCGCCCCGGCACGATGGAAACGCTGGAAAATCGTCTGCCGCTGCCGGTTCTGCTGCCGCAGGTGGACGTGTTGAGCCTGCATTGTCCGCTCACCCCGGCGACTCGCGGCCTGATGGGCGCGTGGGAGCTGGCCTTGATGCGTCGCGACGCCGTTTTGATCAACACTGCTCGCGGCGGATTGGTGGACGAGGCGCTGCTGGCTGACGCCTTGCGACGGGGTGCGCTGGGTGGAGCCGGGATCGACGTGCTGAGTCTGGAGCCGCCGGTCAATGGCAATCCGCTGCTGGCCCCGGACATTCCCAATCTGATTGTGACTCCGCATTGCGCCTGGGGCAGTCGGGAATCGCGGCAGCGAATGATCGGGCAACTGGCCGAGAACATCGCCGGATTTTTGCAAGGCGCGCCGCTGCGAATAGTGCGCTGAGCGGTTTCAGCGCCGCCGTCCCTGCCTGAATCCCAAAAACCAGGCCAGCATGGTTCCGGTCGGCGTCAGCACCCGGCGGATTTCAGCGCCGCTGACCCGCCGCTGGCGCTGAAGCTGTTGCCGCTGCCGCCAGACCGAGGGCAACTGGCGCAGGGCATCGCGCTTGGCTCGCAACGCAATCCGGCCCTGCCCGCGCAGCGCCAGCCCGATCAGGCTCAACAGATTAAGGGTCAGATGAGCCGGCAAATACCACCAGAACCAGAGTCCGGGCATGTTTTTGACATAGGTCCAGACCAGGTTGCGATGACCGTGATAAGTGGAAAAGGCGCTGCGAACGCCAGTTGACCCCGATCCGACATGATGAACAATGGCCATCGGCGCATGGCAACCGCGATAACCGAGCAGACGCAGGCGAAAGCCCAAATCAACGTCTTCCATGTAACAGAAAAATCGCTCATCAAATCCGCTCGCTTCCATCACTGCTCGCCGCCGATACAGCGCCGCCGCTGCACAGGGCGCAAAAATCTCCTGAGGTTGCTGGCCCTGTTCAATGGCTGACGCGCCATGCCCACCGCGCCAGGCCAGGCCGCTGCAATGGTAGCAATCACCGGCGCCATCCAGTCTTGCCGGATCAGCGGCATCGAGTAACTGACTGCCGAACATGGCGTACTGCGGATAATCCTGCGCGGTCTGTTGCAAAGCCGCCAGCCAGTTTGGATCAGGAAAGGCATCGGGATTCAGCAGCGCCAGCCATTCCGCCGGTTCACAGCGGGTCATCGCCAGATTATTTGCGGCGGCAAAACCGAGATTCTCCGCACAGCGAATGACCTGCAAGCCCGCAAATAACGCTTCAGCAGCATCGGCGCTGCCATCAGTGCTGGCGTTATCCACCAGCATCACCTGACGCGGTTGCAAAGTCTGCGCGGCAAGCGTCTTCAGGCAACGCCTGAGATCAGATCCACTGTTGTAATTAACGATAATAACGACTACATCGAAACCCTTATTCATACTGGGAAGCGGAATGGAGGCGGGATGGGTGATGTAGCCATTCTAAACACAGATGCACTCCCCTCGCCCGCACGCGGGAGAGAGGTTGGGGGAGAGAGAGCGATCTTGCAAGAACTGCTGCTCTACGGCAAATGCGGCCGTTCCAGATAGTCGTGAGACTGCATTTCCTGCAAGCGGCTGACGGTGCGCTGAAACTCGAACTTGAGCTTTTCACCTTGATATAACTCAAAGGGTGAAACCGCAGCGGATAAAATCAGCTTGACGCCGCGATCATAAAATTCATCCACCAGATTAACAAAGCGCCGCGCCTGATTTTCCATTTGCCAATCCATCACCGGGAGATTGGAAATCAGTACGGTATGATAACAGCGGGCAATTTCAATATAGTCAGAAGTGCCCCGTGGCCCATCACAGATGGCCCGGAAGTTAAACCAGACAATGCCATCCGCTTCGCGCAAGGTAGGAATAAAGCGGCCCTCAATTTCCACATGACCGCCACGATGCCCCGGTTCAGGCGCAATATGATTAAAAACATCATTGAGAATGCGCTCGGCATTGTCATCCAGTGGACAGTGATAAATCTCGGCCTTCTCCAGATAACGCAAGCGGTAATCCACGCCGCCGTCTACATTCAATACATCAACATGCTGTTTCAGCAAATCAATGGCCGGTAAAAACCGGGCGCGTTGCAACCCGTCCTTATACAAACCATCGGGTTCGATATTCGAGGTCGTCACCAAGGTTACGCCGCAGGCAAATAACTCTTTCAGCAAGCCATAAAGCAGCATGGCGTCAGTAATATCGGACACAAAAAACTCATCCAGGCAAATCACCCGCGCTTTCTCGGCAAAGCGGCGAGCGACAATGCGCAACGGTTCCTGCTGGCTTTGCAAAGTCTTTAATTCGGCATGAACCGCCCGCATAAAGCTGTGAAAATGAATGCGCTGTTTATTTTCCAGGGGCAAGGCGTCAAAAAAGGTGTCCACCAGATAGGTTTTGCCGCGCCCAACTCCACCCCAGAGATAAAGCCCGCGCACTGGCGGCGTTTCGGTAACGGATTGATTGCGCCCGGTCAGTCGCGCCAATAATCCTGGCTTCTTGGTGACGACCGGTTCCGGCTGAGTCAATAGCTGGTCATAAACCCGTTGCAAATGCAGAATGGCCCGCTCCTGGGCGGGATCGTGTTGAAAACCTTCCTGTTGCAAATCGCGGCGATAGCGTTCGTAAGGCATGGTGGGACTCGAAAACGTGTCGTGCTAATAACTGGGCAGGGATAAAGATCGCCTGCGCGGATAGTGATGCGACAAATACCGTGACCAGTCGTGGGTCACATCGCCAAAAGCAAAAAAATCGGGATTAATCAGCACAGGCCGGGCGTTATAGCGCAGTGGCCTGAATTGGGTGTCGGTGAGATAGCCGCCGGCTTCTTCCAAAATAATCTGGGCGGCGGCGGTATCCCATTCGCCCGTAGGACCAAACCGGGGATACAAATCGGCTTCTCCCTCAGCCACCAGACAGGATTTCAGTGCGCCGCCCAGACAAAAGTGGCGGTGCGGCCCCAGCGTGGCCAGATAATCCTGCAAGCGGCGGCTGCGGTAAGAACCTTGGCTGCTAACAACTCTGATCGGATAGTGGGAAACCCGGGCAGCCTGAATCCGCCGCGCCCGGGTTCCGATCAGTTGCTTATAGGCGCCGCCGCCCCGGTAAGCGTAGTAACAGATGCCGACCACAGGCAGCAGAATCAGCCCCAACACCGCTTCGTGGCGGTGAATCAGGGCGATGTTGACCGAGAACTGATCGCTGCGCTTGATAAATTCACGGGTGCCGTCGAGCGGATCCACGAGCCATAGCCATTCCCAGGCGCTGCGTTCGGAAAAACTGACATCGGGCGCTTCTTCGGACAAAACCGGGATATGGGGCGCCAATTCGGCCAGTCCGCGCTGGATATAGCTATGGGCGGCCAGATCCGCTTCAGTGACCGGGCTGTGGTCGGCTTTTTCGGTGACGCTGAAGTCGCCGGCGTAGACTTCCAGAATACGACGCCCTGCCTCCCGGGCGATGGCCTGAACCGGCTCCACCAGAGCGGATAAATCAATATTGGGGGCGTCCGGCATGACGCAGGGAACCTCATGGGGCGGGAGTGCGCGAAATGCGGCACAATCTATTTTCAATTCTACACAATTTGTAGCCTGAGCCGCTTGTCGGCGGAGCCACCCTCATGACCTTGCGCTTGCCCTGGCCGTCCATCCAGACCGTGCTGCTGGATATGGACGGCACCTTGCTGGATTTGCGTTTTGACAATCACTTCTGGCGGGAACTGGCGCCAATGCGCTACGCCGAGCGGCATGGGTTGCCGCTGGATCAGGCCCGCGCCGAAGTCGCGGCGCGCACCCGCGCCATCGAAGGCACGCTGAACTGGTATTGTCTGGATTACTGGAGCCGGGAACTGGCGCTGGATATTGTGGCGATCAAGCATGAGATCGCGCATTTGATCGCGGTGCATCCGCATGTGCCGGAATTTCTGGACGCCTTGCGCGCTGCCGGTCAGCGGTTGGTGCTGGTGACCAATGCCCATCGGCGCAGTCTGGCGCTGAAGATGGAAAAACCCAATTGACGAGCCATTTTGACGCCATTATTTGCGCCCACGATCTGGGACTGGTCAAGGAGCAGCCGGAATTCTGGCCGCGCCTGCGGGAGCAGGAGCCGTTCGATCCGGCGACAACTCTGCTGGTGGACGATAATTTTTCGATTCTGCGAGCGGCGCGGGATTACGGAATCGCCTATCTGGTTTCGGTCTTGCGGGCGGATTCCACTCAACCGCCCCGTTTGCCGGGCGAGTTCCCGGCAATTCACGACTTTTCTGAACTGTTGCCAGTGGGTTTATCAGAGTCGGATGATTAACGAAAGGCGTCCACCAAATCCAGAGAGGCGCTTTGCACCTGATTGATGAGTTCAATGATATTTTGCATAGCTTGGCGCTGTTCCGATGAAAGCGCCGCCAATTGTTCGATGCAGTCGGTGACCTGCTGAATGGCTTCCTGAGTTTCCGTCAGTATCTTATTAATTTTCGTTGTGGCGTCGGCGCTGTTCTGCGCCAGCTTTTGCATTTCTCCGGCCAGAACCGAGAAACTGCGGCCATGAATGCCCGCACGAGCGGCCTCGATTGAGGCGTTGAGGCCCAACAGTCGGGTTTGCAGGGCAATACTGCGGCTCATATCAAGAATTTGACTGGTGTCTCCGATTTTTCTGGAGGCGTCTTGCGATACAGCAACGGCTTGATCGGTAGTGGCTGCTTGATCGATAGCCGAAGCAGAAATCATTTGCGCGGTCGCCACGGCTTGCCGGACGTTGCTGGAAACACTGGCGATTGCTTTTTCAACCGCCGCTTTGCGCCGGATGTTCTTCAGACGACTGCTGATAATCGCTGCCGCCATTTTTACCAATGGCTTGACGATTTCCAATTTTCCGGCAATGCCATAAGTGCCTATCTTTTGATTATCCATCATGATGGCGCAGTTGACGCCTTCTTTCATTCTCGAATCATTCGCGGCTTCTTCCGCAGTGATAGCGATTTCTTTCATTCCCGCAGTAGTGTTCATTTTTTTTGATCCCGCATGGATCACCCCAATCCGGGTGTGCGCTGAATCCCCAATAATCATGCCGCTGGTGTCGCAAACAATAGAGTGATAGCCCGTGGTTTTATAAACTGAATCAGCAAAATTCTGGGCAAAGTCGGATGTGATTGTGAATTTTTCCATAACGATACTCCTTAAGCCGATCAGTTTTGATTCGATTGGTCTCAATATTGTCAGGGATGGCTATTTTGTCAAGGGTGAGTCTTCGGTATGAATGATAGAGCCAATAAAATTCAGTCTTTCTTAACTACAAAAGCAGGACTTATTAAGCGTACAAGGCGACAAGAAAAATCGCTGGTTTTTTCTCTGGTGATTTTGCCGATTGAACTATGGCAATCCTAAACAAGTTGCAGAACGGGCATCCAGCCCGTTGACTGCACAACGGGCTGGATGCCTGTTTTACGTCAATCACTCAAATAGGATTGCGATATAACCTTGGTAGACACCAGCAAACTAAATTGGCACTATGTCCAACTGCTTTGTGCTACTGACGCTTCGCCCCGAACTTCTTTTGAGCATCCTTGGGTATAAAACTTATGAATAATGCAGCTATTCTTTCTCAACCTGCCGCGCAGGCAAAACCAATGGTTTTTCACGCCCCCGCCTGGACGGTGGAAGCCGTATCCGCCTTGTTCGAGTTGCCGTTTGCCGATCTGCTGTTCCGGGCGCAGGAAGCTTTGCGCGCCAACTTCGATCCGAATGCCATACAACGCTCCACCCTGCTCTCCATCAAGACTGGCAACTGTTCGGAAGACTGCGGCTATTGCTCGCAGTCGAAGCGTTATCAGACCGGACTGGATGCGCAACCTTTGCTGTCTACTGAAGAAGTGCTGGCGGCGGCGAAAGCGGCCAAGGAACAGGGCGCAGGCGATTCTGCATGGGTG
>JAAUTD010000015.1 GCA_012031845.1 Synechococcaceae cyanobacterium SM1_2_3 | reverse complement strand
TCGCCGCCAAACTTCTGCGCCATCACTTTCGTGATCGCCGCCGTCAGCGTGGTCTTGCCATGATCCACATGACCTATCGTCCCCACATTCACATGGGGTTTGTTGCGTTCAAATTTTTCTTTGGACACCGTCTTACTCCATCAACTCGTAATTGCGGCAACCTGTTCAGGATGCTTTTTTGATCACCGCCTCGGCGATATTCGCAGGGGCTTCGTTGTACTTGGCAAATTCCATGGAATAGGTCGCACGGCCCTGGGTCGCTGAACGCAGGTCAGTGGAGTAACCAAACATCTCAGCCAGCGGCACCTCGGCGCGAATGACCTTGCCTGACGGCGAATCATCCATGCCTTGCAGGATGCCGCGCCGCCGATTGATGTCGCCCATCACATCGCCCATGTAATCTTCAGGGGTGACGACTTCAACTTTCATGATCGGCTCAAGCAACACCGCGCCAGCCTTGAGAGCGCCTTCCTTGAAACCCATCGATCCGGCGATTTTGAACGCCATTTCGTTGGAATCCACCTCATGATAGGAGCCGTCAAAGATCGTGACCTTGACATCCACGACCGGATACCCAGCCAGCACGCCTTTCTCCATCTGCTCCTGGACGCCCTTGTCCACTGCCGGCACATATTCCCGTGGCACTACGCCGCCGACAATGCCATTGACGAACTCATAACCCGCGCCCGGCTCGCGTGGCTCCAGTCGCAGCCAGACATGACCGTACTGACCGCGCCCGCCCGACTGGCGCACAAACTTGCCTTCCTGCTCAACCTGCTTGCGGATAGTTTCACGGTAAGCAACACGCGGTTTACCCACGTTGGCGTCCACCTTGAACTCTCGCTTCATCCGATCAACGATAATTTCCAGATGCAACTCGCCCATGCCAGAGATGATGGTCTGACCCGATTCAGGATCGGTATGCACCCGGAATGAGGGGTCTTCCTGCGCCAACTTGCTGAGCGCAATGCCCATTTTTTCCTGATCAACCTTGGTCTTCGGCTCAACGGCCACCGCAATAACCGGTTCAGGGAATTCCATCCGCTCCAGCGTGATGATGTGATCAGAGCTGCACAAAGTGTCGCCGGTAGTAACATCCTTCAGGCCCACGCAGGCGGCAATATCGCCAGCGCGAACTTCGCGGATTTCTTCGCGACTGTTGGCGTGCATCTGCACCACGCGACCAATGCGTTCACGCCGACTTCTAACCGGGTTGTAAACCGAGTCGCCGGAATTCACCACGCCGGAATAGCAGCGAATAAAGGTCAGTGTTCCAACAAAAGGATCGGTCGCGATCTTGAACGCCAGCGCCGAGAACGGCTCATTGTCATCGGCGTGCCGCTCGCCCTCGCTTTCAGCGGCGTCATCCAGTATGCCCTTGACCGGTGGTTTATCCAGCGGCGAAGGCAGATATTGAACCGCTGCGTCCAGCATGGCCTGCACGCCTTTATTCTTGAAGGCGGAGCCACACAAGGCCGGGATAATCTCCCCTTTGAGGGTGCGGGAGCGCAAGCCAGTGACAATTTCTTCTTCCGTGAGCGGCTGACCTTCCAGGTACTTCTCCATCAAATCATCGGAAGATTCGGCAGCGGCCTCCACCATCTTTTCGCGCCAAGCCTCGCAATCAGCTTGTAAATCAGCGGGAATCTCAGCGTAGCTAAATTTCATGCCGAGACTGTCTTCGTCCCACAAAACGGCTTTCATCCGAACCAGATCAACAATCCCCTTGAACTGGTCTTCAGCGCCTATCGGCAACTGAACCGGCACGGGACGCGCACCCAGCCGATCCCGGATTTGCTGGACTACCCGCAGAAAATCGGCGCCAGCGCGATCCATCTTGTTGACGAAAGCCAGTCGTGGCACACCATATTTGTTGGCCTGACGCCAGACGGTTTCAGACTGGGGTTCAACTCCACCCACCGCGCAGAATATCGCGCACGCGCCATCCAGCACCCGCAGTGATCGCTCGACCTCAATGGTAAAGTCCACATGGCCCGGCGTATCAATGATATTGACGCGATGCTGCTCAAACTGGCCAGCCATGCCGCTCCAGAAGCAGGTGGTGGCGGCAGAAGTGATGGTGATGCCACGCTCCTGCTCCTGCACCATCCAGTCCATGGTGGCAGCGCCGTCATGAACCTCGCCCAGCTTGTGGGAGACACCTGTGTAAAACAGGATGCGCTCGGTCACCGTGGTTTGCCGGCATCAATGTGAGCCATGATGCCAATGTTACGATAGCGCTCGATGGGGGTTTTACGCGCCACGACTCAGTCCTCGAAACTTACCAGCGATAATGAGCGAAAGCCTTGTTGGCCTCCGCCATGCGATGCACATCTTCTCGTTTCTTAACAGCGCCGCCACGACTATCAGCGGCGTCCAATAGCTCGCCGGCCAGCCGCCGCGCCATAGACTTCTCGCCACGCTTGCGGGAAGCATCAAATAATCCAGCGCATTGCCAAAGCGGTCCGACGCACCGAGCGCACTTCCACCGGCACTTGATAGGTGGCGCCGCCAACCCGACGCGACTTCACCTCAACCACTGGACGCACATTGTCCAATGCCTGCTCCAGCAATCCCATCGGGTTATCCTTACCCTTCTCGGACATCGCGTCGAGCGCACCATAAACGATCTTTTCAGCCACCGATTTCTTGCCGCGTTCCATCATCATGTTGACGAACTTGGCCAACATCTCGCTCCCATGCTTGGGATCGGGAAGAATGACGCGCTTGGGGACTTCTCTTCTTCTTGGCATAACGTCTCAATCTCTATCGGCTAACGCAAAGATCAGGTTTTAGGCCGCTTGGCGCCGTACTTGGAACGGGACTGACGGCGCTTGGTGACACCAGAAGTATCCAGACTGCCGCGCACAATGTGGTAGCGCACACCCGGCAAGTCCTTGACGCGACCACCGCGAATCAGCACCACAGAATGCTCCTGCAAATTGTGGCCTTCGCCGCCGATGTAGCTGGTCACTTCCTGGCCGTTCGTTAGGCGCACCCGCGCTACTTTGCGGAGCGCGGAATTGGGCTTTTTCGGCGTCGTGGTGTAAACGCGAGTGCAGACGCCACGCTTTTGCGGGCAACTTTCGAGTGCTGGCACATTGCTCTTGGCTTTCTTGCTGATGCGCGGTTTACGCACCAACTGGTTAATTGTGGCCATCGGCCGCTACTCCAATCAAGCTACTAAATTCGATGAACCCGGCAACAGGCTTACCCTGGCGGAACATCCGGGTCTGCAAAGAGGCGGAACTATAGGCAGGCAAGTGGGTGATGTCAAGGTCAAGGCTGCTCGTCGTCGGGACCCATTAGGGGCAATCCGACAGTTCAACCCAGCAGCCGAATCAAAACACCCTCATAAATCCGGCTTAACCGAGCCAGATCGGTGACTGCGACCCGCTCGTTGATTTTATGGATCGTAGCGTTGAGCGGACCGAGTTCGATCACTTGCGCTCCGGTCGGCGCGATAAAGCGGCCATCGGACGTGCCGCCGCTGGTGGATAATTCCGCATTCAGGCCGGTTTCAACCTGAATCGCCGCCACTGCCGCAGCCACCAGATCGCCGGGCGCAGTGAAAAACGGCAAACCAGACAAACTCCATTCCAGATCGTATTGAAAAACCTGTCCGGTTTTCACTTCTTCATTGAGCAGACCGGTCTCAATGATCAGCCGGGTGCGCTCCTGCAATTGTGCAACGGTCAATGCGGGCGAAAACCGGAAATTGAATCGCATCTCCAATTCGCCGGGAATGACATTGACCGCCCCGGTTCCTGAATGCAGATTGGAAATCTGGAATGAAGTCGGCGGAAAAAACGCATCGCCTTTATCCCAGATTTCATCGCTGAGCGCGGTGAGAATCGCGCCAACTGCATGAATGGGATTTTGCGCCAGATGCGGATAAGCAACGTGACCCTGCACCCCACGCAGCACTAAACGACCGTTGAGTGAGCCGCGCCGACCATTCTTGACAGTATCGCCGAGTTGCCGGGCGCTGGATGGCTCGCCCACCAGACACCAGGTCATTTTTTCACCACGCGCTTGCAGCCACTCAACAACCTTAGCCGTGCCATTGACTGCTGCGCCTTCCTCGTCGCTGGTAATCAGGAAGGCAATGGAACCTTGCGGTTGCGGACAAGCGGCCAAAAATCGTTCGCAGGCGGTGATCATCGCCGCCAGACTGCTTTTCATATCCGCCGCGCCGCGCCCATACAGATAACCGTCGCGGAGGTCTGGCGCGAACGGCGGCGATTGCCATTGTTCCAGCGGGCCAGGCGGCACTACGTCGGTATGCCCGGCGAACACGAACAGCGGCTCCTGTTCACCATGCCGCGCCCAAAAATTGTCCACCTCACCAAACCGCAACCGTTCGATCCGAAAGCCCAGCGCCTGCAAGCGGGCGATCAGGACTTCCTGGCAGCCCGCGTCCTCCGGCGTAACCGATTCCCGGCGAATCAAATCAAGCGCGAGATCAAGCGTGGCATCCATCAGTCGCGCAACAACTCATTCAGGCTAACCCGGCTGCGGGTTTTTTCATCCACCTGCTTGATGATGATCGCGCAATAGAGACTATGACTGCCATCGGAAGCCGGCAGCGCGCCCGGCACGACTACCGAACCGGTGGGTATCCGTCCATAGCTCACTTCACCGGTCAGGCGGTTATAAATTTTGGTGCTTTGCCCGATGTAGACGCCCATCGAAATCACCGATCCGCGTTCGACAATGACGCCCTCGACCACTTCCGAGCGGGCGCCAATAAAGCAGTCATCCTCAATGATGGTCGGGCTGGCCTGCAACGGCTCCAATACGCCGCCGATGCCAACTCCGCCGGAGAGATGCACATTTTTACCGATCTGAGCGCAGGAGCCGACGGTAGCCCAGGCATCCACCATCGTGCCGGTATCCACATAGGCGCCGATATTGACGAACGACGGCATCAGCACCACGCCGGGCGCAATGTAGGAACCGCGCCGGGCGGCGGCGGGCGGCACGACGCGCACTCCGGCAGCCAGAAAATCATTCTCGCCATATTCGGCGTACTTGGGCGGAACCTTATCGAAATAATTGGTGTAGCCGTCGCGAATGATCACGCTGTCATTCAGCCGGAAGCTGAGCAAAACCGCTTTTTTTCAGCCAAGCGTTGACCATCCACTCACCAGCATGAGGTTCTGCAACTCGAACCTTGCCCAACTCCAACAAACCCAGCGCTTCCTCGACCGCCTCCCGCAACGCGGCTGGCGCGGTGGCGGGGTCGAGTTCAGCCCGGCGCTCGAAAGCGTCCTCAATCACCCGCTGCAATTCAATCATCAGGAACTTCCTCGAAGCAGAGGCGGCGTGTCGCTATCAGAGGCTTAGGCACAACCGCAAAAAACCGTCATAATAAAAAGGGATAAAGGATGACCGGCCGCCCTGTGGACTCTCCGGATTAAGGGAGCAACTTTATCACCTCAGACCTCCCGAAAGCAGCAGGCGGTTTACTTCGGTCACCACGATGATGGGCGTATGAAGAAACCCGTTACTAACACTCATTGAGGGCACTCGGTATGAAAAACCACGCTGACAAATCAGGAAAAACCGGAAAAACGCGCCATCACCGAGCCAAGTCCGGCGGCGAACGCTCCGAAATCAGCAGCCGTCGCCAAACCTGCGACTCCCCCGGAACCCAAGCCAGAAGAACCTCAAGCGGAAACTCCCGCAGCCACCCTCCCGCAACAGAAAAGCGCCGAATTAGCCGCCGCACCGGAACCGGTATCGCATATAGCCGATGGCAGGAAGCGGGTCATTATCGAAAAGGTCACGCCGGAAATTGACGGCGGCCAATTCCCCATCAAGCGCACCGTGGGCGAAACAGTGGTCGTGGAAGCCGATGTCTTCACCGACGGTCACGATTCGCTGTCCTGCATTTTGCAATATCGCAAGGAAGGCGATGCCGATTGGCAGGAAGCGCCGATGCGGCTACTGGTCAATGACCGCTGGCGCGGCGAATTCACCGTCGAGGCTATGGGCCGTTATCAATACACTGTGACCGCCTGGACTGACGCCTTCAAATCCTGGCGTCATGATTTAGGCCGCTGGATTGAGGCTGAGGATATTGCGCTGGCCCTGCGCATTGGCGCTGATCTGGTGGGCAAGACCAGTCAGCGCGCTACTGGCGAAGACGCAAAGTGGTTGGCCCAACGCGCAGCGGAACTGATCAGCGATCAGGACTTGCAACAGCGGCGGTTATTGGGGTTGGACGAAAAGCTGGCGCAGGCGATGGAGCGCAACGCCGACCGCGCTTGGCGCTGAGTTATGAGCAGACGCTCAGTGTCGCCGTGGATGACGAACGCGCCCGCTTTAGCGCCTGGTATGAGATGTTTCCGCGCTCCTGCGCTCCCGCGCCGGGCAAGCACGGCACGTTCAAAGATTGCGAAGTCTGGTTGCCGCGCATTGCTGAAATGGGTTTTGACGTGGTGTATTTTCCGCCGATTCATCCGGTGGGTCGGATTAATCGCAAGGGTAAAAACAACACGTTGACCCCCGGCCCCGACGATGTGGGCAGTCCGTGGGCGATTGGCGCGGCAGAGGGCGGACACAAGGACATTTTGCCGGAATTGGGTACGCTGGCTGATTTTCGCCAACTGGTGCAAAAGGCCAAGGAACATGGGCTTGAGATCGCGCTGGATATTGCCTTGCAATGCGCGCCGGATCACCCCTACGTCCAGCAGCACCCCGACTGGTTCCGCTGGCGGCCCGATGGCACGGTGCAATACGCCGAAAACCCGCCGAAGAAATATCAGGATATTTATCCATTCAATTTTGAAACCGCTGACTGGCGGGCGCTGTGGGACGAAATCAAGAGCATCTTCGAATTCTGGATCGAGCAGGGCGTACGCATCTTTCGGGTGGATAACCCGCACACCAAACCTTTCGCGATGTGGGAGTGGCTGATTACCGAGGTCAAAAAATCCACGCCGAACGCCATTTTTCTGGCCGAAGCCTTCACCCGGCCCAAAGTTATGCACCGACTGGCCAAGCTCGGCTATAACCAGTCCTACACTTACTATGCGTGGCGCAACACCAAGTGGGAACTGATCGAATACCTGTCTGAACTCACCCAGACCCAGAGCCGCGAGTATTTCCGCCCTAATTTCTGGCCCAACACCCCCGACATCCTGACCGAAGCCCTGCAATTCGGCGGACGGCCCGCCTTCATGTCCCGGCTGGTGCTGGCGGCGACGCTGACCGCCAACTACGGCATTTATGGACCCGCCTACGAGATGATGGAACATGTCGCAGTCAAGCACGGCAGCGAGGAATATCTGGATTCCGAGAAATATCAGATTCGCTACCGCAGCTTCGAAGAACTGAACGGGCCGAATAGTCTGCGCGACTTCATCACCCTGGTGAACCGCATCCGCAAGCGTAATCCCGCACTGCACTACAACTGGAACCTGAATTTTCACCAGACGGACAACGAACAGATCATCTGTTATAGCAAGGCGACTGCCGACCACGCCAACATCATTCTGGTGGTGGTGAATCTGGACTCCAACTATACCCAGGCTGGCTTTACCCAACTGGACTTGCAAGGATTGGGCGTTGATCCGGATCAGCCGTTTCAAGTCCATGAGTCTGCTCATCCGGGAGCCAGTTACAGTCTGCATGGATCGCGAAACTATGTGGAATTGAATCCGCACCGGATGCCCGCGCATGTATTCCAGGTTCGCAGCGGTGCGCATAGCGAACGCGATTTTGAGCCGTTCAGCGGCTAGGAAAACACTGAAATCTGTTACGAAATGTATTACCCGATGAACCACCGCCCCGACGGGATCCGCATCCCGTTTGGGGTTTACGTGTAGTGCCACCACTCGAAACGAAGGATGTGCCGCGATGAAACAACCGAAAATTCTGGCGTTCGTAATGGCGGGTGGCGAAGGCTCCCGCCTCAGTCCGCTGACTTCCGACAATTCCAAACCGTCTTTGCCCTTTGGCAGCCGCTACCGGATTGTGGACTTTGTGTTGAGCAACCTGCTCAACTCCTCCATTCAATCCATTTACCTGCTGGTGCAGTACAAATCCCAGTCGCTGATCGAACACGTTCGTAAAGCCTGGGTGGTGTCGCCGATGCGGAATGAGGAATTCGTCACGGTGGTGCCGCCGCAGATGATGCGCGGCGGCGACTGGTTCATGGGCACGGCTGACGCGGTGTACCAGAACATTAACCTGATCCAGTTGCACAATCCTGATCTGGTGCTGGTGTTCGGCGCCGATCACGTCTACCGGATGGACTTGCAGCAGATGGTGGATTTTCATCGCGAAAACGAAGCCGATGTTACTGTGGCCGCGCTTCCGGTGCCGCTGGCTGAAGCAACCGCATTTGGCGTCATCGGCACTGACAGCGATGGCCGCGTCCGCGAGTTCCAGGAAAAACCGGCCAATCCCGCGCCGATGCCGGGCGATCCCACCCGCGCCTACGCCTCAATGGGCAATTACCTGTTCGACGCCAAGGTGCTGGTGAAGTCGCTGAAGGAAGCGCATCAGCGCGGCGAGCATGATTTCGGCCAGAACGTGCTGCCGGAACTGAAAAAGACCCATCGCCTGTTTGCCTACGACTTCGCCACCAACAAGGTGCCGGGGTCGAAATCCTATGAAGAACCGGCTTATTGGCGGGATGTCGGCACTTTGGACGCCTATTTCAACGCCCATCAGGATTTATTGGGTTTGCAACCGCGTTTCGATGTGTTTAACCCGCAGTGGCGCATCTTTTCCAGTAACTATCAGGGCCAGTAGCGCGCATCCTTGACGCCACAATCCATAACAGCGTGATTGCCGCTGGCTCGCTGGTGCATCAAGCCTCAATCCGCAATACCATCATTCGCCGCGAAGTGATCATCGAGGAGGATGTGGAAATCGAAGATTGCGTGATTCAGGATTATGTCTGGATCAAACGCGGCGCCCGGTTGCGCAAAGCCATCATTGGCGGTTACAACGTGATTGAAGCCGGCGCCAAGATTGGCTATGACCGGGAACTGGACAGCCGCCGCTATCACGTCACCGCCAGCGGCATTACCGTGGTGGGACCGGGTGAAGTCACCTCGTCCATGCGAGCTTTCAGCGAGTAAGACAAGCGCCAAAACACCCCTCTCCTTATTCAAATTCAGGAGAGGGGAATCTCCCAATGAAGCAACGATCATGACCTTCGGATTAAGCACCGATGACTACCTCTACCATGACCGTCTGGCCGGGTCGGCCCTATCCGTTGGGAGCAACCTGGGATGGCGAAGGCGTCAACTTCGCCCTGTTCTCGGAAAACGCCGAACAAGTGGTGCTGTGCCTGTTCGACGCCAAGGGTCGCCACGAAATCGCGCAGATCGCGCTGCCGGAACGCAGCGGCGGGGTCTGGCATGGCTATCTGCCCGAAGCGCGTCCCGATTGGCTGTACGGCTATCGGGTGTACGGTCTCTATGAGCCGGAACAAGGCCACCGTTTCAACCCCCACAAACTGCTGCTCGACCCCTACGCTAAAAGCATCGTCGGCCAGATGCACTGGAGCGATGCCCAATTTGCTTACCGCATGGGCAGTCAGCGCGAAGATTTCAGCTTCAACACCCGCAACAGCGCAGCGGGAATGCCCAAATGTCAGGTGGGTGGACACCGCTTTTGTGTGGGGCGACGACCGACCGCCGCGCATTCCCTGGCATCACACCCTGATTTATGAGCTGCATGTGCGCGGATTCACCATGCGCCATCCCGACATTCCCCATAATCTGCGCGGCACTTACGCCGGGCTGGCCTGCCCGCCGGTGATTGACTATCTCAAGGCGCTGGGCGTGACCGCCGTGGAGCTGCTGCCGATTCAGTATTTCGTGGACGAGCGCCATTTGCTGGATCGGGGTTTGCGCAATTATTGGGGCTACAGTCCGATTGGCTATTTCGCCCCGGACCCGCGCTATGCCGCTGGCGATCATCCGGCCAGCGAGTTCAAGAGCATGGTGAAAACCCTGCATTCGGTCGGCATCGAGGTGATTCTCGACGTGGTGTACAACCACACCGCCGAAGGCAATCACATGGGGCCGACCCTGAGCTTTCGCGGGATTGACAACGCCGCCTATTACCGGCTGGTGGCCGATCAGCCGCGCTACTACATGGATTACACCGGCTGCGGCAATACCCTGAACACCGCGCATCCGCGAGTGCTGCAACTGATCGTGGACAGCCTGCGCTACTGGGTGCAGGAGATGCACGTTGACGGGTTCCGCTTTGACTTGGCGGCGGCGCTGGCGCGAGGTCAGAACGAGGTTGACCAAGCAGGCGCGTTCATGGCGATCATGCAGCAAGACCCGGTGCTATCGCAGGTCAAGCTGATCGCCGAGCCGTGGGATGTAGGCGAAGGCGGTTATCAGGTCGGTAAATTTCCAGTCGGCTGGAGCGAATGGAACGGCAAATATCGCGACGTGGTGCGTGATTACTGGCGCGGCGAAGGCGGTTTAATCGGCGATCTGGCCTTTCGCTTGACCGGCTCCGCCGACTTGTACCAGCACAATGGCCGCCGACCGCACGCCAGCATCAACTTCATCACCGCGCATGACGGCTTCACCCTTTACGATCTGGTCAGTTTCAACGAGCGCCACAACGAGGCCAACGGCGAAAATAACCAGGATGGCGAATCGCACAACCGCAGTTGGAATTGCGGGGCCGAGGGCGACACCACCGAGCCGGAGGTTCTGGCCTTGCGCCTGCATCAGCGCCGTAACTTTTTGGCGACTCTGCTGTTGTCGCAAGGGGTGCCGATGCTGCTGGCTGGCGATGAAGTGGGCCGCACCCAGCGCGGCAACAACAATGCCTATTGCCAGGACAGCGACATCAGTTGGTTCAACTGGGATTTGGCCTGGCTACCGGAAAACCGCGAACTGCTGGCCTTTACTCAACGGCTGATTCGGCTGCGCCAGCGTCATCCCACCTTCCGCCGTCGTCATTTCTTTCGCGGCATTCACGGCGATGGCGTCCGCGACATTCTCTGGTTCAATCCCGATGGGCGGGAAATTGACGACGACGAATGGACGCATGATTACGCCCGCTGTCTGGGTTTATATCTGCCGGGCGATGGGCTGGCCGAACAGGACGAGCGCGGTCACTGGCTGAAAGACGATGACTTTCTGCTGTTGTGCAATGCCCACCACGAGGAAATCCCGTTCGTGCTGCCGGTGTTGCGCGACAAGGCGCTGTTTGAGGTGCTGCTGGATACGGCATTGACTCACGGCCAACCGACCGAAGGTTGCTTTCATCCGCACGAAGAGCCATATCCGGCGCAAGGCCGCTCGCTGGTGCTGTTGCGGCATCGGCGTTCGCCGCCAAGCTGATGGGAATGATCAGACATCAATGCTCAAGCCAGTTTTCAACCCGCAATCCCGGCACGCGGGAAAACTCACGCACGTTATCAGTGACCAGCGTTAGCCCCAGTGATCGGGCATGGGCGGCAATCAGCAAGTCGTTTGGGCCTATCGGTTGCCCCATCTTTTCCAGCGCGACGCGAATATCAGCGTAGTGTTCCTCAACCGGCGGTTCCATTGGAAATATCGCTATCTGACTCAGCACCAGGTTGACTCGTTGCGCCAAGCGCAGCGATCCGCCTTTCGTCGCACCGAAGCGCATCTCACACGCGACGATGATGCTGATACCGATTTTCTCGGCCCCCACTGCCGCGATGTGCTGCATGACCAGTCCGTCAGGATGCCGAACCAGGTCGGATACGATATTGGTATCCAGCAAATAGCGTGGGCTGTTCACAGCCGGATGTCGTCCAGCGGTAGCAGTCCTTCATCCACATCGGGAAAGTCATCCTCAATCGGCTCCCACGAAGCCAGTAGCTCGGCCAACCCACTGGGTTTCTTCACCGGCTCCACAATGAGCCGATCCCCGTCCTTGTAAATAAGGACTTCATCGCCCGGCAATTCAAATTCACGCGGGATGCGCACGGCCTGATTACGGCCATTGCGAAACAGGCGAGCGCGGCGTTCAATGGTTTTATGAGATATGGGCATGGTAGCATCTCCGGTCTGCTGCATAGGCCAAAGCATAGGCCGCTTCTAAAACCGGGTCAAACAGGAAACTTATGGCTGATTGTTACGATGATTATTCCAGCGAAGAACTCATCCGCGAATTGCGCCAGCGTGATCAGCGGCCCCGTTTTGGGCTGGTTTGGGAGCGTAAGACCATTGAGCATGAAAAAGCGGTTAATGAGGATTTTGTTGCGCTGGATTTCGATACTGATGGGTCGTGCGGCGCAGCGCCTTATCGCAATCTGATCATCGAAGGCGATAATTTTGACGCCCTGCGCTATTTGCACATGACTCACGCGGGACAAGTTAAATGTATTTATATTGATCCGCCTTACAATACCGGCAATCGGGATTTTATCTACAACGACCGCTTTGTAGATAAGGAAGATGCTTATCGGCATTCCAAATGGCTGGAATTCATGTACCGGCGGCTGGTGCTGGCGAAACAGTTATTAGCTGAAGATGGGGTTATTTTTGTTTCGATTGACGATAACGAAGTATTTAATCTTGGTTTGTTAATGAATCGGGTGTTTGGCGAATCTAATTTTATCGCTAGTTGTATTTGGCAAAAACGATATTCCAGTTCCAACGATCATAAAACCATTGCACCGATGCACGAATATATTTTGGTCTATCAGGCCAGTGGAGCATGGAACCGGAATTTGTTGCCTAGATGTGAAGAGAAGAATAAACAATATCGTTATAGCGATGAAAAAGGTATTTTTCGACCGGATAACTACACATGCAACAAGAGTGCTGAGGAACGCCCAAATCTTTACTACCCAATTATTCAACCTAATACCGGTGAAGAGATTTGGCCTAAATCAACCGCTGCTTGGCGCTACAGCAAAGAGCGCCATGCGTATAACGTCCGTGAAGACTTGGTTTATTGGGGAAAGGACGGATTATCAAAAGTGCCTTCATTCAAACGCTACCGGCATTTACTCAAAAATACCGATGGCATAGTGCCAAATACTTGGTGGACATTTGATGAAGTTGGACATACGGACACTGCAAAAAAAGAACTTCTTGATATATTGGCAGAACACGCTACGGCTTTCTCAACGCCAAAACCAGCACAATTGATCGAACGCATTTTACGCATTGCCACCAAGCCTAATGATCTGGTCTTGGATTTCTTCGCCGGTTCCGGCACCGCCGCCCATGCAGTCATAAAGCTGAATCAGGAAGATGGCGGCAACCGGCGATTTATTCTAGTGTCCAGCACCGAAGCCACCGCTGACGCGCCCGATAAAAATCTCTGCCGCGATGTCTGCGCCGAACGAGTGCGGCGCGTGATGCAAGGCTATGCCAACAAGAAAGGCGAAGCAGTGGACGGTTTGGGTGGCAATTTTGCCTATCTCCGCGCCCGTCGCATTCCCGCCGAAACGTTGTTTAACCAAATCCAGCATCAACAAATCTGGACGGCGCTACAACTCATTCACAACAGCGCACTCTGTCTATTTGATCATGACGCCCTCCTCCAATCGGCCAAAATAAATAATGGCGTCATTCTTTATGCCCACAATATCAATGAATCCAATCTGGCGAACATTGTAAAAACCATCAATCAACAGGATTCCGCTGTAATTTATTCCTGGCAACCCGACTTGTTGCGCCACCATATCAGCAATGCTGGAGTCAGCTTTGAGCCGATTCCGCAAACCCTGATTCAACGCTTTGGCGCGGGGATTAAACCATGAGCGTCATTATCCCCAAGACTTATCAAAGCGAAGCGGTCAATAACGCGCTGGAGATTTTCCGCTACGCCGAAAGCCAGATTCAGCAAGCGCCAGACGAAGATAGCCGCCGCACCGCCAGCGCCTTCAACGGCTGCGTATTGCTGGAAGCGCCCACCGGGGCCGGTAAAACCTTAATGGCTGGCCTGATTGCCGAAAGATTCGCCCAACCCGATCACCGCCATAACGCTAAAATCATCTGGTTCTGGTTCACTCCATTTGCGGGCTTGGTCGAACAGGCCAAAAGCGCATTGAAAAGAGACTTTGCCGGACTCCGAATCCGCGATTTGGCTCATGATCGCGTGGCTTATTCCGCCAGCAGCGGCGATGTCTTTGTCACAACCTGGCAATCCGTAGCGGCGCGTAATGCCGAAACGCGCAAATTGCGCACCAGTGGCGATACGTCCCTATCACTCGATGAATTCATTCCCGAATTGCGCCAAATTGGTTTTCGGATTGGCGTGGTCGTGGATGAAGCGCACCACGGCTTTACCAAAGCGGCTGAAGCCGTGCGCTTTTACCGCGAAATTATGCAACCGGCTTTTACTTTGCTGATTACCGCAACGCCTGATGATGCTGACGTGAAGAAATTCAAACAGGCGGCGGGATTGGCCGAATTGCACCGGATTCAAGTCTCGCGCCGCGATGCAGTAGCCGCAGGGTTAATCAAGGAAGGCATCAAATCCATTGCTTTCCTGATTCCCGATCAGGAGAAATTGCCGGTAGATATCGTCAACATTGCGCTGGAACAAGGTTGGCGCAACCATAACGTCATTAAGGAGCAATTGGCGGCTTTAAGCATGCGGATAACGCCGTTAATGCTGGTGCAAGTCGGCAATAGCGGTAAAGCAGGCGTCAACGCTATTGAGGACGCCAAAACTCGCCTACTGGCGCTGGGTGTGCCGGAAGAAGCGATTGCCTGGTATACGGCGGATGATCCCAATGATGACTTACTCGCCGTCGCCCGCGATGAAAGCAAGGAAGTTCTTATCTTCAAAGTCGCCGTGGCACTCGGCTTTGACGCGCCCCGCGCTTTTACTTTGGTATCGCTGCGCGGCGCAAAAGATACCGATTTTGGCATTCAAGTCGTCGGGCGCATCTTGCGAACCCATCCAAAATTACAGAACCGGGCAATGAGTAAAACGCTGCCGGACGCATTGCGCTTCGGTTATGTGTATCTTGCGGATGCTGAAAATCAAACTGGCCTGACTCAAGCGGGCGATAAAATTAATTCCATCCAGACGCAATTATCCAATATCAGTCCCTACACCATCTTGGTAGCTATCGCTGGACAAAACGAAGTTCAGATTGTGCAAAACGGCCAAACGTCCTTACTGCCACAGTCCTATCAATTACCGGCTTGGCAATCGCCGCATTCAGAAGAAAATCCCCAACCGATACCGGTTCAAAGCATTCCATCAAGCGGCGCAACCCCATTATTGTTATGGCCGGAACTCATTGCGCCTCCAGTTAATGAAACACGCCGGGATAACATCGTTTTACCGGTTCGTCCTACTCTCGGCCATATTTTTTATCCACTACGCGAAAATGCGCCGCGCCAGTTTCAAATAGAACGTCTGCCGATCTCCACCGAAGCACTGCTGAAATGTATCGCAGCGCGAGTCAATTTTAGCGCCGATGTTCTCAATGCCGGTTTGCGTAAAAATGTAAAAATCACCCGCAAGACAGTGACCAATATCTTTAGCAATGAAGATGAAATCGTAGATACCGTGCAGGCAAAACTGTCTCGCGCTGAAATCATTCGCCGGGCGCAAGGCGTATTGACCGATCCGGGATTTCTCGATCCGCGTGACCTGAATCGGGTATTGCTGGCGCGACTCAACGCCGAATACAACGATCATCAGGGCATAGGGCTGGATGATCATGAATTAGCCCGCGCCTTGAATCTGATTTTTGGCGACTTACCCAACACTGGTGCGAAAGGCAACCCGGATTTGCGCCGCGCAATTCAAGGAAGTTGTAGATGCCGCCGCCTTGCCAATACAGATAGAACAGCTACCCAATGCGCCGCGCTCACGGCTGAACATTTACGGCGTAATGCCGCCTGATTTGAATGAACCAGAACGCAAATTTGCTGAATTGCTTGATGCCGACACTTCGGGAACGGTAGCTTGGTGGCATCGTAATGAGTCATCAAAACCGTGGTCTATTGGTATCGTATTACCTGACGGCAAGCGGTATTTCCCCGATTTTGCGGTCGGTGTGAATGGACGCACTCACGGATCAGGGGTGCTGCTAGTCGAAACCAAAGGCGGACATATTCTGAACAGCGATGAGACCTTGGAGAAAATCGCTGCCTCACACAAGACTTATGGATCGCCGGTAATGCTTAAACAGCGTGATGATGGAAGCTTCTGGATTGTGCGCTATATCGAAAGCAGGAACCGCATTGAGGAAGATCAGGCTTTTCGCTTGGAAAACATGGCGCAGTATTGAGTGTGCGTCAATTTGAGAAAGGAGGTAAAACCATGCAAACCATTCGCCAAATTTACGAAGATGCGCCTGACGCTATTCCTATCCCTGAAGCTTTACGCCATCGTCGAATTGAAGTTTTGCTGATCGCAAGAGAAGACCCTTTATCACCACACGGATTGAAAGCACTCTTGGCGGACATGCCAGATGTTGGTGACGATGCTGATTTTTCCCGTCAGCGCAACATTGAAAGACAGGATGTAATATGGGATTTTTGATTGATACCAATATCCTGGCTGAACTACGGAAACGCGAACGCTGCAATCCCAGTGTTTGTCATTGGTATGCCGGGGTAGCAGAGTCTGAAATTTATATCTCTGTCATTGTTTTGGGTGAAATTCGTCGAGGAGTGGAGTTATTGCGCCGTCGAGATCAAGTTGCCGCGAAAAATCTGGATGCTTGGCTGAACCACTTACGGCATTCGCTGGATAACCGATTACTGCCAGTTACGGAGGCAATCACTGACTGTTGGGGTCGGTTAGGCATTCCAGACCCTATTCCAGTCGCCGATGGTTTACTGGCTGCTACTGCCTTGGTTCATAATCTGACTTTGGTGACTCGAGATACCCGTGATGTAGAACGTACTGGAGTTCTTTTGCTCAATCCGTTCTTGTAATTCATCGGTATTCCATTTCGTAGAAATTTCTTGCAGCAGACTACAGCGAAAGCGCCATGTTGCTCTATGTATGACGGAATTCTTATTATGCCTCTAATTAGCGTTGACAACCTCTCTATCGCCTTTGGCGCCGAAAAACTGCTGGACGGCTCCAGCTTCCAAATTGATCCCGGCGAACGGGTTTGCCTGATTGGCCGCAATGGCGCGGGCAAAACCACTTTACTCAGGCTACTAACCGGCGAATCGCAACCCGATGGCGGCGAAATCTGGCGGCAACCGGGTTTGCGCCTGGCTACGCTGGCGCAGGAACTGCCCGCCGATACCGCTTCTACCGTGTTTGAAGTCGTAGCGAGCGGACTGGAAGGGCTGGGCGCATTGCTGGCCGAATACCACGAAGCAGCGGCGCAACTCACCCATGACGCCACCGCCGAAGCCATGCAGCACATGGAAAATTTGCAACACGAACTGGAAGCGCGGGATGGCTGGCGCTGGCAACAGCGGGTGGAAACCGTCATCACCCGCCTGCAATTGCCCGCTGATAAGCCCTTAGCAGAATTGTCGGGCGGCTGGCGGCGGCGGGTATTACTGGGTCAGGCCTTAGTGCGCGAACCCGATGTATTGCTGCTCGACGAACCCACTAATCATCTCGATTTGGAAACCATTCAATGGCTGGAAGAGGAATTACTGGCGTTTCGCGGCGGATTGCTCTTTATCACCCATGACCGCGCCTTATTGCGGCGTTTGGCAACGCGATTGCTGGAACTGGATCGCGGCGCATTAACCTCATGGCCGGGCGATTACGCGAACTTTCTGGAAAAAAAAGCTGCGCAACTGGAAATAGAAGCCCGCCATAACGCCAAATTCGATAAGCGCCTGGCGCAAGAAGAAGTCTGGATTCGCCAAGGCATTAAAGCGCGGCGCACCCGCAATGAAGGCCGGGTCAGAGCTTTGCAGGCGTTGCGCGAAGAACGCCGCCAGCGCCGTGAGCGCGTCGGCAAAGCCAATTTTGAATTAGAGCAGGCCGATACTTCCGGCAAGCTGGTAATTGAAGCCAAGAAGGTCAGTTATGCCTGGCAGGATGAACCGCTTATTCGTGATTTCTCGGTGCGCATTCAGCGCGGAGATCGCATTGGACTCATCGGCCCCAATGGTTGCGGCAAAAGCACCCTGCTCGGTCTATTACTAGGACGCTTAACACCCAGCACCGGCCAAATCCAGACCGGAACCAAGCTGGAAATCGCCTATTTCGATCAGTTGCGTGAATATCTTGACCCGGAACAGACTGTGCTGGATAGCGTCGCGGGCGGGCGCGAGACCATTGCGATAAACGGCCAGAATCGGCACATCATTAGCTATCTGGGCGATTTCCTTTTTACTCCGCAACGAGTGCGCTCACCGATTAAATCCTTATCCGGCGGTGAACGGAATCGGCTGTTGCTGGCGCGGCTGTTCAGTCAACCGGCTAATCTGCTGGTATTGGACGAACCAACCAATGATCTGGATTTGGAAACCCTGGAATTGCTGGAAGAACTGCTATCGGAATTCACAGGAACATTGTTATTGGTCAGCCATGATCGCGCCTTTCTCGATAACGTCGTGACCAGTTGTCTGGTGTTTGAAGGCAATGGTCGAGTGCAGGAGTATGTCGGCGGTTATAGCGACTGGCTGCGTCAGCGATCCGCGCCAGAATCCATCACCGTTACCAAACCAAAGCCAGAAACTAAACCTGCCGTTAATCCGCCGCCAGCAGTGACTTCGAGCAGGATGAGCTACAAAGAACGGCAGGAACTGGAAAAATTACCAGCGCGGATTGAGCAGTTGGAACAGCGCCAGCGGGATTTACAGAGCGTAATTGCCGACCCGATGTTTTACAAACAGGAAGCCGCGATCACGGCCCGGCAACTGGAAGAATTGCGGGTGCTGGAAGCGGAATTGCAAACGGCTTATGTGCGTTGGGAAGCCTTGGAAAAGCGCAGTTAATTAGCAGTCCGCTCATCACTAAACGGGCAGGATGCCCGTTCCACATCAAGAGAAGATTCTTATGCGCCTGCTGCACACATCCGATTGGCATCTCGGCCAGACTTTGCATGATTTCGACCGCGTTTATGAGCATCAATGTTTTCTCGACTGGCTGCTCAATACCTTGGAAGCAGAACAGATTGATGCGCTGCTGATTGCTGGCGATATTTTCGATCACTCCAATCCTTCCGCCGAAAGTCAGCGACAGTTTTACCGCTTTCTCAGCAGCGCCAAACGCCGTCTTCCTGATCTGGATGTAATCATTATTGCGGGTAATCACGATTCAGCCGGACGCCTGGAAGCGCCTATCCCGCTGATGGAATCCTTCGATATAAAAATAGTCGGCACTATCGCCCGCAATGCTGATAACGCTATTCAACTGGATCGGCTGATTGCGCCGCTCAAAAACCGTGATGGCGAAATTGCCGCATGGTGTCTGGCCGTGCCGTTTCTGCGGCCCGGCGATGTGCCGCGAGTAGAAACCGACGGCGATCCGTATTTGGAAGGCGTCAAGCTGCTTTACCGGCAAGTGCTGGATCACGCCCTGAATCTGCGCGAAAACGGCCAGGCAATTATTGCGCTGGGTCACTGCCACATGAACGGCGGTGAAACATCGGATGAATCAGAACGGCGTCTGGTCATTGGCGGATCAGAAGCATTGCCGGTAGATATATTTGATCCGGTTATTACTTATGCGGCTTTGGGCCATTTGCATCGCGCCCAAAAAGTCGGCGGTCAAGAGCGAGTGCGCTATTGCGGGAGTCCTCTGCCAATGTCATTTACCGAAATTCACTATCCGCATCAGGTCGTTCGTATTGATCTGGATGGTGAATCCACTTGCGGCAACGCACTCAATCCGATCCCGCGCTTCGTGGAACTATTACGAGTCCCGCAACAACCTGCGCCAATGGATGAAGTGCTGGCCATGCTCAAGGCGCTGAACCTTACCGATAAACCGCGCTCTGCTCAACCTTATTTGCAAGTGCGGGTATTGCTGAATGGCCCGGAACCGGCGCTACGCGCCTACGTGGACTCGGCATTGAATGGGAAACCGGTGCGGCTGGTGAAAATTGAACCCAGCTACAGCAATAAAGCTGATGGCAATGATTCCGGCGATCCGCAATCGCTGGATGATTTGGGACGGATGCAACCGGATGATATTTTCAGCAAACTGCATCGGCGCAAATACGGCGCGGAACCCTCCACTAAATTGCTCAGAGCCTTTACCGAATTGCTGCTGACCGCCGATCAGGAATCCGAACGATGAGAATTCTCGCCATTCGCGGCAAAAATCTGGCGTCGCTGGCTGATGAATTCGCCATTGATTTTCAACAAAAACCGCTGGCTTCCGCCGGGCTGTTCGCCATTTGCGGCCCCACCGGATCGGGTAAAAGCACGCTGCTGGATGCGCTGTGTCTGGCGCTGTACGGCGAAACGCCCCGGCTCAATAGCGCCGCCGCTGCGGGCGTCCGATTGCCCGATGTCGGCGACGACACCATCACCCCGCAAGATCCTCGCACTCTGCTCCGGCGCGGCGCAGGCGAAGGCTGGGCCGAAGTGGATTTTGTCGGCCATGATGGGGTTGCCTATTGCGCACGCTGGAGTGTCCGCCGCGCTCGCGGCAATACCAGCGGCAGATTGCAAAACGCCGAAATGCTGCTGCAAACCCTGCATGACCGGCAACGCATCGGTGGGGTAAAAACCGAAGTGCAACAAGCGATTCGCGACCGGCTGGGCTTGTCCTTTCCGCAATTCACCCGCGCTGTGCTGCTGGCGCAAAATGAATTTGCCGCTTTCCTCAAAGCCGACCACGAAGATCGGGCGATATTGCTGCAAACCCTGACCGGACTGGACGCCTGTGAAGGCATTTCAAAACGCGCCTATCAGCGGGCTAATGCCGAACAACTGGCGCTGGATGTCATCAAGCGTCAATTGACTGATCAGCAACCGCTGAATGCCGATCAGCGCGCCGAACTGGAACAACAACTCACAGCGGCTAAAGCGGAAGCAACGCTTTTGGAGCAGCGCAAAAAGGAATTGGAACAGCAACGGCAATGGCATTTAGATTGGGAAAAGTTGAAGCAAAGCGAACAGCAGGCGCTTGTAATCGTGCAAAAGGCTTGCGCTGATCAGGAAGCCGCCACTCCCCGGAAAATTTATCTTTCCCAAGTAGAATCAGTTCAGGAAGCCCGATCCAAGCTGGAAGCGATTGACCGGTTGACGGCTGAAATTGCGGATATGGAAAAAGCCGTAACCAATGCTGAAAAAGAATGGAATGAGGCACGGAAATTCCTTGATGAACAAAATAAAAAACTGGAATTGTCGAATCAGGAGATAACTAGTGCAGAGCAAAATAAAACAAATGCCAGCGCCGATCTGGATCGCGCCAAGTTGCTTGATCCTGAAATTGAAAGACTAAATCGTGAACACAGAGACGCAGAAACAGAACTGAGTAAAGAACAAAACGCTGAAGCGAAAGCAAAAGGGAATCTAGCTGATAAAAAGACCGAGCGCGTTCAAAAGGCTCAGCAGTTGCAAACCGCTCAAAACTGGTTGGACAAGCATCAACCCTTGCGTATTCTGGCCGAAGATTGGCCGCGCTGGGATGTGCTTTTAGGTGAAGCGGCTAAGACCAAAATCAGCTTGAATAAAGTTGAGAAAGATATTGCTGATCTGCAACGGAATGAAGCCGCTCACCAGAAGACCCAAAGCAAAGCCGCCGCTGATCTCGCCAAAGCGGAAACGGCATTTCAGAATGCCGAACGCCAACTGCAAACCGCCAATAATGAATTGCGCAAATTTGATGCCGAAGCGTTGGCGAATCGGCGTAATGTTACTGAAACCCGCCGCGATCAGCTTAACCACGCCCAACGACTGTGGACTGAATTAGCAACTTCGTTGGCCCGTCAATCTGCTTTAAGCGATGAAGTGAATACGCTTGAGAAAAATATTACCCAAACAGAAGCCGCTCTAAGGCAGCTTGCCGCTGACAAACCGGCGGCTATCGCTGCACTGGAACAGGCGGAAAAATCACTGAAAACTGCTGAAGCTGCCTGCGCTAAAAGTGTTGAGACACTAAGGGAATCATTGCAGGCAGGTTCTCCCTGTCCGGTTTGCGGTTCAATCGAGCATCCTTACGCGGTCGGCGATGCGCCTTCCCGCGCCATTCTTGCTGACCTTGGCAATGAAGTTGCCGCTTGCCGCAAAACTGTCAATGACCTGAATCAAAAGGAAACTGCCGATAAAACCCATCTTGTTCACAGCCGACAGCGGCTTGCAGAGATTGGCAAGGAACAACAGGCATTGATCGATCAGATTGAACGGGATACGGTCATCTGGAATACGCAACCGCTGGCGGCGGAATTGAATGCGATGGAGACGGCCCGGCGTTTCATCTGGCTGAATGATCAGCAGCAAATAACCCGTGAGCAATTAACCATGATTGTTCAGGAAGAAAACGGATTGCGGCAGGCAACGAATATTCGCAATGAAGCACAGAAGATTCGCGATCAGGCCCAACAGCAGTATTCAACAGCGCGGGATCAATTAAAAGATGCGCAAATTGCTTTGGAACAAGCAGCGCAAACCTTAAAAATCACTCAGGAGCGGAAAACCGATTTCTCCAACCAGCTAAAAGAGCGGTTGGATGCGCTCGACGCGGCATTTTCCGGTCACGACTGGCGTCCTCTCTGGCAGACGGATCCGGCGGCTTTCCATGAAGAACGGCGGCAAAAAGTCGAAAAATGGAATAAGAACAGTCGCGATATTGAGCAATGGCTCAATCAGATCAATGTGTTCGATAGCGACATCCGCAATTTGACCGAAACGGTTGCTGATAAAGCCGCGCAATCGCAATCCGCCGCTGCTAAATTCCAGCACATTAACGACGAGATGAAAAGCAAGCAGCAACAACGCCAGGCTTTATTCAATGGCCGCCCCGTTACGGACGTGGAAGCCGATTTAGATCAAGCGATTGCAGCCGCAAAAGCGGCTTTTCAGGAACAGGATCAGCGAGTAAAGACCGCAGATAATCAACAGGCCAGCGCCGAAGCGGTATTAGGACAGATCAGACAAGCCGTGATGGCCAGCCAGCAAAAAGCAGAACAGGCTCATTCGGCGCTTAATGACTGGCTGGCCGCTTTTAATCGCAACGATCCGGCTCAATCGCTGGATTCCGGGCGGCTCCGCGCCCTGCTTGATCAGGATAGCGACTGGTTAAAACGGGAAAGGGACGAACTGCAAAAGATCGCTGACGCGGTGCAAACCGCCGCCGCCATTCACCGGGAACGCCAAGCGCAGCGGGAAGCGCATGAACGGCAATGCCTTACCCAAGAGCCGCTGGATGTAGTGCAGGCGCAGCACCAGCGCGTCAGTGATGAATTATCCCATGCGGGACTGAAGGTCATCGCCGCAGAACTGAAATTGCGCCAGGACGACGAGCGCCAGGCCAACACCGCGAATCTGCAAGCAGAGATCGCACAACAGGGCGGCGAAAACCGAATTGTGGGGCAAGCTGAATGATCTCATCGGCTCCGCCGACGGCAAGAAATTCCGCAATTACGCCCAGCAATTCACCCTTGAAGTGTTGCTGCGCTACGCCAACCATCATTTAACCGGTTTGTCCCGCCGCTACCGATTGGAGCGGATCGCCGACACGCTGGCGCTGATGGTGGTGGATCAGGACATGGGCGACGAACGCCGCTCAGTACATTCTCTGTCCGGCGGCGAAAGCTTCCTGGTGTCGCTGGCGCTGGCGCTGGGTCTGGCGTCGTTGTCATCGAACCGGGTGCGGGTGGAATCGCTGTTTATTGACGAGGGCTTTGGCAGCCTCGACGCTGACACGCTGCGAGTAGCGATGGATGCCCTGGATCATTTGCAGGCGCAGGGCCGCAAGGTGGGCGTCATCTCCCATGTGCAGGAGATGACCGAGCGGATAGCCGTTCAGATTCAGGTGCAGCGCCAATCCGGCGGGCAAAGCCGGATTGAAGTGCGGGGCGGTTAACTTAGCCAAACTCATTTTTCGCGGAAAGAACGGGCGGCGGCATCAAGTAAAGGTTGCAGCAGATATTCCAGGGTCGTGCGCTCGCCAGTCTTGATGAACACTTCGGCGGGCATTCCCGGCACCAGAGCTTGACCGTGCAGTTTCACCAACTCGGTTTCTGGCACCCGAATCCGCGCCAGGTAATAGGGCAGATTGGTGGCTCGATCTACCAGCCGATCCGCCGACACGGTGATAACGTTGCCTTCCAGCACCGGAGTCGTGCGGGATTTGAACGACGAAAAACGCACATCCGCCAACAACTCCGGGCGCACTTTATCGATATCAGTCACCTGCACATGGGCTTCTACGATCAGTTGCTCGCCCTGCGGCACGATTTCCAGAATCGGTGTGCCGGGTGACAGCACCCCGCCCACGGTATGGACGCCCAAGCCGACGACTGTTCCGCTGGCGGCGCCCGAACTTCAATCCGGGCCACGGTATCCTGCAAGGCGCGCATCCGCTCGCGCAAATCGAACAGCTTGGCCTGCACCTCGCGCAACTGCTCGGCCACATCAGACTGAAATTTCTTTTGCAGTTGCAGGATTTGCAGTTCCGCCTGCCCGATTTGCAGTTTGGCGCGGGATACATCCGACAGATGTTGAGCGCGTTCGCCTTCCAGTTCACCGGCGGCGCGTTCCAGTTCCCGCTGGCGCAACTTGTCGCTGAAACCCTGCTTGGCCAGTTCACTGAAATCCTTGGCCTCGGCGATGTAGGACATAATCCGCTGCTGCTTGCTCTTGGCCAGGGCATCCAGACCCCGAGTCTGTTCCTGCAACTGCTCGATCTGCTGGCGCAACAGGGCGATTTCGCCCTTCAGCGTAGCGCGGCGAGCGACAAAGGTTTGTCGCTCGGAATTGATCGCCTCGCGCACTCGCGGGTCGTTCTCTTCCGCTTTCAATTCATCGGGGATCGCAATCGTCTCAGCCTGGTTACGTTCCGCCAGCAGCCGCGATTCGAGCGCATGCGCCGCGACATACTGGATACGGGCAATTTCAAGCTGGGCGCGGGACTGGGTGCCATCCATCCGCAGCAGCACATCGCCTTCCTTCACCGCATCGCCGTCCTTGACCAGAATTTCCTTGACGATGCCGCCTTCCAGATGCTGAACGGTCTTGCGATAGGATTCGACGGTGACAGTACCCGCAGCGACGGCGGCGCTATCAATCTGGGCGGTGGCGGCCCAACCGCCAAAACCGCCGAACGCCAGCAGTAGAACTAAAAACCCCAACCGCCGGATCGGGCGATCATCCGTCGGGGCGGGCGGCACATGCAGATTCTCGGAGAGATAGGGATTGGTTACCGCAAGGGCTTGACTCATGACAATTTTTACTCAGAGCAATGCTCACTCAGGACGGTCGGGTTTGACTAATGGGCTGCGCGGTAATGACCGGTCGCGGCTGCCCTTGAGTCGTGGTGAATTGAGCCTGGCTGGCGGGGGCCGACTGCGGCGTTGGCACTGCGGTCGGCCGGGTAAACTGCGCCAACACCTGATCGCGTGGCCCAAACAGTTGAGCCTGACCTTCCCGCAACACCAGCACCTTGTCCACCACCTGCAAAATGCTGATCCGGTGACTGATGATCACCACCGTGCTGCCTTGCCGCTTCATTTCCAGCAACGCCTGGGCCAGCGCGGCCTCTCCTTGGTCATCCAGATTGGAGTTGGGTTCATCCAGCACCACCAGCACCGGATTGCCATAGAGGGCGCGGGCCAGCCCAATCCGCTGGCGTTGACCACCGGACAAGGCTGCGCCGCCTTCGCCTATGCGGGTGTCATACGCCTTGGGCAATTGCAGCACCATCTCATGTACGCCCGCCTTGCGAGCCGCCGCAACGACCGCATCCGGGTCCACCGTCCCGAAGCGGGCGATGTTTTCAGCGACGGTGCCATCGAACAGTTCAATGTCCTGCGGCAGATAACCGAGATACGGCCCCAGTTCGTCGCGGTTGCAATTTTGAATATCCGCGCCGTCGAGGCGCACCTTGCCGGCATACAGCGGCCAGACGCCGAGCAGGGCGCGGGCCAAGGTGGATTTGCCAGCGGCGCTGGGGCCGATAACGCCCACCGACTCGCCAGCGGCAATGCTCAGGCTGATTCCACGCACTGCTGGAGTTTGCGATCCGGGCGGCACCACTACGATGCCATCCAGGCTCACCGCGCCGGTAGGCGGCGGCAAGGACAGATAGCGCGGGCGATCCGGCACCGCGTGCAGAAGATCATTGAGGCGATGATAAGCGGAGCGGGCCGAGGCGAAGCCTTTCCAAGTACCGATCAGCAAATCAATCGGGGCCAAGGCGCGTCCCATCAGGATCGAGGAGGCGATCATGATGCCCGGACTGACGATATGTTCTATGGCCAGCAGCGCGCCCAGTCCCAGAATCAGCGATTGCAACAGCATTCGCAGCATTTTGCTGGTGGCGGCGAGTGCGCCCGCCCGGTCGCTGGCCAGCGCCTGCAAGCCCATGACCCGCTGATGACGTTCGATCCAGCGCTGGCGGATGCGCGGC
>JAAUTD010000200.1 GCA_012031845.1 Synechococcaceae cyanobacterium SM1_2_3 | reverse complement strand
TGCGGCGGCGCATATCGCCCGCGAGTTGGGGATTGCCACGGCAGCGGGCGGGATGTCGCCCCAAGACAAATTGAATCGGTTGCGGGAGCTGCAACAGCACGGCGCGGTGGTGGCGATGGTCGGCGATGGCGTCAACGATGCGCCAGTGCTGGCGGCGGCTCAGGTTTCGCTGGCGATGGGCAGCGGCGCTCAATTGGCTCATGCCACTGCGGACATGATTCTGCTGTCAGAACAGCTTGAACATCTGGTCAGTAGCGTGGATATGGCGCGGCGCACCCTGACCATCATGCACGAGAACTTTGCCTGGGCGATTGCGTACAATCTGATTGCGCTGCCGCTGGCGGCGGGCGGTTGGCTGACGCCGTGGATGTCGGCGCTGGGCATGTCGTTCAGTTCGCTGCTGGTGGTGTTGAATGCGCTACGGTTGCGCCGAATCTGAGTGATTGAGGAGAGCGGGTCATGCGAATTCTGTACTTGTTGATTCCGATGACGCTGGGCGTGGTGGGCGTGGCGCTGTGGGCGTTTCTGTGGGCGGTGCGCACTGGCCAGTTTGACGATCTGGAAGGGCCGGCCCATCGCATTCTGATGGATGACAACGATCCGCGCATTCCGCACTATCGCACTGAGCGCAAGGACGATAAATCCTTGGATGAATAGGAATAATCCTTTAGTATTTCATTATAAACCGCAAGGAGAATGACCCATGTTTACCTTCCAGAACTTCCCGCTCGTTATCATTTTCGCCCTGATTGCTGTGGCATGGCTCAGCTTTCTGTCGGTGGTGCCGTGGGGCAGCCTGTTCTAAATTCAGCGTTCAAGACCCACAATAACCGTCTTTCTCCGTGAGGAGGAAGGCGGTTTTTATTGCCAGGACTTTCGCTCCATCCGTTCGCCCTGAGCCTGTCGAAGGGCATTCATCGGCAAAAACGGGGTTCGACAAGCTCACCCCGAACGGTTTATGAACCCGAAGCGAAAGTCCTGATTGCGCTGGAGTAAGAGGAGAGTCCGATTGACCAACATCGGGTTGGATTTGCTGGATCAGGATCGCATTCTGGCCGACCTGAGCGATACCGCCCGCCTGTGGCTAAGTCGCCTGGAAGTCCATTCGGTGCTGGATTCCACCAACAATTATTTGTTGGCCAGGGTCGCCGAAGATTGGCCGAGCGGCGCGGTGTGTCTGGCTGAACAGCAACAGGCGGGACGTGGACGGCAAGGGCGCTCGTGGCTTTCGCCTTTGCCACTGGGCTGGCTGCTTCGCTACTTTGGCGCTTTCCGGTAGCCACGGCAACGGCGTTGAGCGGCCTGAGCCTGGCGACGGGCATCGCTGTCGCCCGTGCGCTGCGAGAAGTCGGCGTGACCGAAGTCGGGCTGAAATGGCCCAATGACGTGCTGTGGCGCGGGCGGAAATTGGGCGGCATTCTGCTGGAATCCGGCGGTAAAACTGGTGCGTTTCATGTGGTCGCTGGCGTCGGTTTGAACGTGGCGCTACCCGCCGATGAGGCGACGGCCATCGATCAGCCCTGGGTGGACCTGGCCGAAATTCTCGGCGCGAATCGGCCATCGCGCAATCAACTGGCCGCCCGGTTGATCAGCGCGATGATTGAGATTTATATGCAGTTTCAGCACAGCGGCTTTGCCGATTTAGCCAGGGAATGGGCCGGTTTTGATCAGATGGCGGGGCGGCAGGTGCGCCTGAATCTGGGCCATACCCCGGTGATCGGCATCGCCCGTGGCGTGGACGCCACCGGAGCCTTATTGCTGGAAACGGCCGATGGCCGGATCACGCCGTACATCGGCGGCGAAATCAGTTTGAGGATTGAACCGTGATGCTGCTGGTGGATGTGGGCAACAGCCGGATCAAATGGATGAGTTGCGAGCGGGGTCATTTCCGGGCGCACGGCCAGGCCAGCCACGGCGCGGAAAACTGGACAGTCATCGCTACCCGGCTTTGGGGATCGCTGGAACGCCCGACGCGGATGCTGATCGTCAATGTCGCCGGAGCCGAAGCGGGCGCTGGTTTAAGCGACTGGGTTTGGAAAACCTGGGGGATCAAGGCTGAATTTGCGGTTTCGACCGCCGCCGCCTGCGGCATTCGCAATGCGTATGCCGAACCGGAACGCCTCGGCGCGGATCGTTGGGTGGCGATTGATCGGAGCCTGGGCGCTCACCCGGCAAAATTGCACAGTGGTGGACTGCGGCACCGCAGTAACGATTGATGCGCTGGCGGCGGATGGACGGCACTTGGGCGGGGTGATCATTCCGGGGATGCGACTGATGCGGGAAGCCCTGTATCGGCAAACCCGGCAAATTCCGCCCGAAGACGGCAAAACCCGGCTGTTCGGTCAAAGCACCCGTGATGGGGTGTGGGGCGGAGCGGCCTATGCCGTGGCCGCCGCGATTGACGGCATTACGGCGCGGATGGAAATCGTTGCAGGGGTTGGCTCTCGCTTGTTGACCGGCGGCGATGCCGGGACGGTGTTGCCGTTCCTGCAAGGCGCTTATCAGTTGGAGCCGGATTTGATCTTTCAGGGGCTGCGGGTGATCGCCGGGCCGGATCAATGGGGATAACGCCGGAATGTGGAACCGCACAATCCGCGCTTCAACCTTTTCGCTGCTGGTTTTTTGCACGGCATTAGCGGGTTGCGCCACGCTGGAAAAGCCGACTATTGCTCGTCCACCGCTTGAATCCACCAATACGCCGGTCACAACGCCGACCGCTGTCCAAGCCGCTAATCCGGCATTTATCGCAGAACGGGCGCAGCAGGCGTTAGCTACCGGACGCTGGGATGTGGCCGAAGGTTATTATTTGCAACTGCTGCGGCTGACGCCCAATGACGCGGCATTGTGGTTTCAATTGGGCAATCTCTACGCCGAACAGGGTCGGCTGGATTCGGCGCAACGGGCTTATCATGAATCCTTGCGCCGCCGTGATGATGCTCGAACCTTGCATAATCTGGGTCTGGTGCAGGTGCGATTGGGGGTTGGAGCCTTGCGGGAAGCGCAAAAGCGATTGCCGCCTGACGATCCCGCCCGTCAGGAAACCCGCGAATTTCTGCAAACCGTGCTGGAAGCAGCCATGCCGTGAAATTAAACAGCATTTCTATCCCGTTACCTTGTTAAAGCAGCGGCAAGTCATTTCGGCGAGCCGCCGCTAACAACCGATAAACCGATTTGATTCCAATTGACTAACGCCATGCGCGCTTTATTTGATCTCTTTCTCGATATTTGCCTGTTTCGCAAAGGCCCGCAGGATGTGCCCGCTTCAACGGCATTGCTGAAAATATGCCTGTTGATTTATGCGCTGTCCGGTTTTGTGGTGCTATTGCTGAGCACTTCAGCTTCAGTGGCGATTCTGCAAGTTCTGCTGGATTTACTGCTGTTGATTGGGTTACTGCATTTGGCGCTATTGCTGCGCCGACACCCCCGGCGTTTTGAACAAACCTTGATCGCCCTGACTGGCGTCGGCACATTAGCGGGTCTATTGGCCTTGCCGTTAATGTTCTGGATCGTTCAGCAGGGCGCCGACGGCGATATCGTACTGCCGTCATTTTTAATGCTGGTGCTAATGTGCTGGAGCATCTCGATCATGGCGCATATCCTGCGTCATTCGCTGGATATTCCGATTTGGGCTGGCGGGTTGTGCGCGGTTGGCTATACCTTTCTATCCTGGACGCTAACCGGTTGGGTTGGATAATGATCGGGTTTGGGCAGTGATTGCCGCTAACGGTTACGGTTGCGGTTACAGTCACGAGCATTCGGGTTGAAGAACACTGGTTTCGAGAATTGACACCGCCCGCAACGCAATACGCGCTGGTGGCGGAAGCAACAGCGTCTTACGCCCGTGAATCGCCCGCTTTGCTGATGAAGAAAATCAAAAAACTGGAAGAAACCATGTATCGCCACGCCCGCGATCTGGAATTTGAAGAAGCGGCGAAAGTGCGCGATGAGATTCAGCGGATTCGGCAGTTTGGGTTGGGATTGCCGGAGGTGAAAACGGGTTAGCCAGGCTTCGTCGGATTTTCCACCGACTGAATGATCTCGGCAATTAGCCTAGCTTCTGGAAGTTTCAGCCGTTGCGCGTCTTGAAAGGCCATGTTCAAGAGTTGCAACGCATTATGGCGGTCTCCCGCTGAACCACGCGCCAGATAATTCATCCCGATGTTGGCGCGACAAATCAGCAAACTCCGCATGTCGCCCAGCCGCTCGTAGACCGGCAATTCTTCCTCACGATCCGCAGCGCCTCGCCCAATTCGCCGCGCGCCTGCAACATCTGCTTGCCGACCAAAAACATCATCTACTCGCGGATACACAACACTCATTGCTAGTTGTGTTTGCACCCACCTGGTCAGCCAACCTTATCTTCGTTCCGTGATACAAGCTGTTGTCGTCGAACGCGCCGATGAACGGCACCGAAATACCCAGCAAGGAGGCGTCCGCTCCATTGGCAGGTTAGACAGATCGCAGTATCGATTGTGAATTTTTCTCCATCTCTAAAATCGCCCGACTTGCCGTACTATCTGGAGTTACCTTTTCGAGCTCAGAAAGATGTATAAGGGAGATCGGAGGCTTCGGTGTTACGTTTTCCACCATCAGTTTTCCGACTAGCGCTGCTGCTTTCTTGTTATTCGAGAACTCGCCGCGCAGGCATCGCCGAATTCCCGCAGCCAGCAAATCGGCAATTTGTACTAAGGGTTCAGTCTTTGAATCGGGGAACCGCATATCATCGCGAAGTATTTTTCCAATATTGACGGTAGATTGTGGCTTGTGGCCGAGTTCATCCTGTAGGTGTTGCGGGTATTGCTCCTCCGTAAACTCGAACGGGCGAAAATGGGAGTAGTCTGCTCCCGTCAGAAACATAGCGGGTTCTTTGAACGATTCGCTTTGCAGCAACCCTGGGGCGACTTTCTCAAATGCCGTTTCGAATGTGCTTTTTTCCGTATTCTTCTGGTCGATTCGCCAAACAAATCGTCGAAGAGTTACTGGATCCCTCTGTACGTGATATAGCATTCCCCTTCTGATTAGGTCGGATAGTAGAACCACCTGACATACAAGTTGAATGTATAGTTGGAGGGAGAGCGACTGCAATTCATTAGCGAGTGTCGCGATTCCCATTTTTCCTCCCTCGTATTTCATTTTCGGTATGTTTTTCGGATATTTTCCGCCTGAATATCTCGATGTCTTGCTACGGCGTCCGGGTCGGCCAAGGCACCATCAGTCCCGACCGCAAAGAGTGCGCCACCGGCAGCGCACAAGTTTTCCAGAAACTCAAAATAGTCCGGCTCGGCTAAATCTTTAAGCTTTACTTCTTGCTTAACCGAGCGTCCATATTTTCTTTTGAGATTCTGGAGAGCTGCCAGGTTCGCCGTCTTTCGTCGTTCGGTAAAAGTGTAGCCAGCTACGACACACCACGACCCGGTCGATGTTGACCTAACAAAGGATCCAGATTCATCAATGGCGATGAGCATGATTCGAGCTGCCTAACCAGAAACCGCGCTCTGACCAGCCCCGAAACCACAGGTCGTAACGCTGTGGACGGCCTTGAGCGTCCAAGGTGATCTCGATCACTTCACAGGCATTGGGATACTGATCAGCACCGTGACCTTCGCACAGACACCCTGCCGCGACTTGCCGCAAATGCCAATCCGGGTCTGCCCATTCCGCCGGTTCCGGCTCATGCAGATGCCCGCGCAGCAGCACATCCACCCGTTCCGCCAACAACCGCTGACAAGGTGCGCCGTCGGCCAAATCGGTCAGCGGATGATGAATCAACGCCAGCCGAAACCCGTCCAGCGCATTGCCTTGAGTGTCGCTGGTCAGACGCATCGCCTGATCCTCGGTCAGTCGCAGTTTGCCCGCGTCGGAATCGTCGCCCGCCAACCACGCGGAATCCAAGCCGATGACATGGACAGCGAAAGGGAATTCTGGCAGGCGCACGGTTTGGCGATAGCCTAGATGAGGATGGAGGGTGGGATCGGGCAATAAATCAGGCCGTTGTAGGCCGTTGCGTAGCCAATCCCGGTAGTCGTTTTGGCGAGTCAGCAGCGCGTCGCGCTGTGCGTCCTGAAATCCCCAAGGGTTTTTTCACCCGCCAGCCAACGTGAAATATCCTGATCGGATATGCGATGGAGATTGTTGCGTAGTTTCTTCCAAGCTGGCTTGGCAACTTTGCGGCAAATGTCGTGATTGCCGGGGACGAGAAAAAACCGTTCTAGCGGTACATCCAAGCGTTGCAAGGTCGCTTGGAAAAATTCAGTAACCTTTGCGTATTCTTCCGCCAAACCCCAATCAGCAGCGTCGCCAGTAAAACAGACCAGATGAAACGGTCCCGCCGCTTTCAGGTCATCCAGATTTCGCAACCAAGCATCGCCCAACACCCGCCGCCGTCGCCATAACTCATGTTCGCGTGAACCGCGCTCATGCAAATCCGAAAGGTGGAGTAAACGCAGCTTAAAGGTTTTGCTATCCGCCATTACCGGATATACCTTGGGTCAACTTTGACAGTTGAGATACTGCTATCAAACGTCGAGATTCAACACATCCAGCGCATTCTTCTCAATAAAATCGCGCCGTGGTTCGACTTGATCGCCCATCAACGTGGTAAAGACTTCATCAGCAGCGACTGCATCCTCAACCCGAACCTGGAGAAGGCGACGGGTTTCTGGATTCATCGTGGTATCCCACAACTGTTCCGGGTTCATCTCGCCCAAACCCTTATAACGCTGGATATGCTGGCCGCGTTTGGCTTCCTCAAACAGCCATTCCATCACTCCCCGGAAATTGCGCACACTTTGCGCCCGTTCACCGCGCCGCACTTCCGCATGGTGATCAAACAAACCCGTCATCCGAGCGCCGAACTGCGCCAACGTCGCGTATTCATGGGAGCCAAAAATCAGCATTCAATCGAATGCGACGAGCCATGCTATGGGTGTGGCGAATCACCATCACATCATAGCCTTCACTCTCTTCAGCCCGTTCAATAGCCGTTTCATAAATGGAACGATCCACTGATCCGGCATTCAACCGCACACACAGATTTTCAGCCCACTCCTGCAATCCCGCCGCGTCGCGCAACCGCTGTTCATCCAGCACCGGTGAATAGACCAATTGCTCCAGCAACACCGTGTCATAGCGGCGGGATAGCCGCTGAATCAGCGCCATGACTGCGAGATGAT
>JAAUTD010000199.1 GCA_012031845.1 Synechococcaceae cyanobacterium SM1_2_3 | reverse complement strand
TGTTCGGATTCAAACCGTTCGGGTGAGCCGGTCGACCGTTTTAACCGATGAGCGCCCTTCGACCGCTGAGCGTGCCGAAGCATCCGGGGCGAACGGATGGAGCGAAAGTCCTGGGCTTTATCATCCCGCCGCCGCATTGCTACTCTAAGCCGCTATTTAACCCCATTTTTGGATATTGACATGCCACAACCGATGCAACACGCCTCTGTCCCCTGGACGCCGGACAGTTGGCGAAAACGACCGGCGGCGCAACTGCCGGTTTACGACGACATTGAAGTGCTGAACAAGGTTGAAGAGCGGCTGGGCACTTCGCCGCCGCTGGTGTTCGCCGGCGAAATTCGCACCTTGCGCCAGCAACTCGCCGAGGTCGCCGCTGGGCGGGCGTTTCTGCTGCAAGGCGGCGATTGCGCCGAAAGCTTCGCCGAGTTCCGCGACCACGCCATTACCGACACGTTCCGGGTGCTGCTGCAAATCGCCGTGATCCTGACCTTTGCCGCCGCCTGTCCCGTCGTCAAGGTCGGGCGGATGGCCGGCCAGTTCGCCAAGCCGCGCAGCGCCGCGACCGAAACCCGCGCTGGCGTGAGCTTGCCCAGTTATCGCGGCGACATCATCAATGATCTCAATTTCACCCCGGAGGCCCGCCGTCCCGATCCCTACCGGCAGTTGCGGGCCTATTCGCAGTCGGCGGCCACGCTGAACCTGTTGCGGGCGCTGGCGCAAGGCGGCTTTGCCGATTTGCACCGGGTGCAGCAATGGAATCTGGAGTTCCTCAGCGCCAGCCCGCAAAGCGCCCGTTACCACGATCTCGCCAGCCGGATCAGCGAAACGCTGGGATTCATGCGCGCCTGCGGCTTGAACGCCGTGAATGCGCCGCAAGTGCAGCAGGTGCAGTTCTACACGTCGCATGAGGCGTTATTGCTGGGTTATGAGCAGGCGCTCACCCGGCGCGAGCCGCAAACCGGCCACTGGTACAGCGGTTCGGCGCATTTGCTGTGGATCGGCGAGCGCACCCGGCAACTGGACGGTGCGCATGTCGAATTTCTGCGCGGGGTCGCCAATCCTATCGGCCTGAAACTGGGGCCGACCGCCGATCCCGATACGCTATTACGGCTGATTGACGTGCTGAACCCCGATGATCAGCCGGGCCGTTTGACCCTGATCAGCCGGATGGGCGCGGACAAGGTTGAAATCGCCCTGCCGCCGCTGATTCGGGCGGTGCAGCGCGAAGGCCGCCATGTCGTCTGGTCCTGCGATCCGATGCACGGCAACACCCTGGAAGCCAGCACCGGTTATAAAACCGGCCGTTCTCCCGCATCCTCAGTGAGGTGCAGAGTTTCTTCGCCATTCATCGCGCCGAAGGCAGCTATCCCGGCGGGGTGCATTTTGAATTGACCGGGCAGGATGTCACCGAATGTCTGGGCGGTGCGCAGGCGATTACCGAACAGGGCTTGGCCGACCGTTATCACACGCTTTGCGACCCGCGCCTGAATGCCTCGCAAAGTCTGGAACTGGCCTTTCTGATCGCTGAAACCCTGAAAGAGTGCCGACCGGCAGCGATGGATGACAGCTATGCCCCATGAATCGCGGCGGGTGTTGCTGGTGATGCAGGCCGACGACGCCAGCGCGGGCCGTTGTCGCCGCAAGTTACAGGAGCGGGGTTATGCGCTGGAGTGTTGCTATCCGCTGGCCGGTCAGCCGTTGCCGACTGACTTGGAGAATTACGCCGGAGCGGTGGTGTTCGGCGGGCCGATGAGCGCCAACGATGACGCCAAACTGCCGGGCCTGCGGGCGCAACTGGACTGGATTCCGACGGCGCTGGATTCCGGGCAACCCTTTTTGGGGATTTGCCTCGGCGGGCAATTGCTGGCGCGGGCGCTGGGGGTAGCGGTCAAACCGCACCCGGCGGGACTGGCGGAAATCGGTTATTTCCCGGTGCAGCCGACAGCCATCGGCCAATCCGTATTCGAGACGCCGCTGCATGTCTACCACTGGCATCGCGAAGGGTTTGAACTGCCAGCAGGCGCGGAACTGCTGGCGACCGGGGCGACTTTTCCCCATCAAGCCTATCGCTATGGCGTCAACGCCTTCGGGCTGCAATTTCATCCCGAAGTGGATCAGGTGATTCTGGAACATTGGCTGATGGACGGCGCGGAGGAGTTGAACGCGCCCGGCGCGCAATCCGCCGCTGAACAACGCGCCCTTTACGCTGAATGCGATGCGGCGCTGGATCGCTGGTTCGACCGGTTTCTGGATATGTGGCTGCGGGTGGATGCGGGCGGCTAATATCGTTTCCAAGTATTTTCCATTCGGGAATAATCTCTTCCAACCTCAATACGGGTAACCGAATCATGTCAACCGCCAAATTATTCAAAAATGGCCGTAGCCAAGCGGTGCGCCTGCCGGACGAGTTCCGCTTTGCCGGAAATGAGGTTCTGATCCGCCGCGACCCGGCGACTGGCGATGTGATCCTGAGTCCCTTGAACAAATCGTTCGCAGAGTGGCTGAAGTTGCGTGAACGGTTGTTGCCGAACATTCCGCCGGAAGACTTGGACGCTTTTATGCGGGATCGCGATCAAGGATCGGTCACCGAACGCGACTGGCCATGAGCGCGGTGTTGATGCTGGACACCAACGCTGTCTCCGCCCTTGTCAAAGGTCGTGCGCCGACGCTGACCACTTGGTTTAGGCACCCGGCCGTTCTGCATCTCGGTCATCACCGAAGCGGAAATACGCTACGGGCTGGCGCGGCGCCGGATCAACGCCGACTTGCGCAACTTGGTCGAAGGTCTGCTGGCGACAACCGATATTCGTCCGTGGACAACCGCGACTGCCCATCATTATGGATTGCTGCGCGCCCGACTGGATGCCCTCGGCAAGCCACTCGCGCCCTTGGACCTGCTGATCGCCGCCCATGCCCTGAGCGAAGGTTGCACCTTGGTCACCGCAGATCGCGCCTTCGCCCAAGTACCCGGCTTGACTATCGAGAATTGCGTTTGATGACGGGGCACGTGGGGACGAACCCGGATTCTACCCGGATATCTACAAAGGGCCGTAGGATGCGCTGAGGTACGAAGCGCATCAATCGCGATATTTATGAAGGACTAACGGGGGAGACCATCGGAAATATGGACAACAAACCGCACGTTTTCATCAGTTACAGCCACGATACGCCCGAACACAAGGAGCGCGTTCTCCGTTTGTCGGAACGATTGCGGAAAGATGGAGTCGAGACCCGTCTTGATCAATATGTGAGCGGCACACCGGTGGAAGGATGGCCGCGTTGGATGCTGAACCAGATCGAATGGGCAGGGTTTGTTCTGCTGATTTGCACTGAAACCTACTATCGCCGCTTCCGAGGCCATGAAGAGCCGGGCAAGGGCAAAGGGGCTGACTGGGAAGGCGCGATCATTACCCAGGAAATCTACGACGCTCGTAGCGCCACCATCAAGTTTGTGCCCGTGCTGTTCAATGCAGCCAACGAGTGTTTTATCCCTGAACCGGTGCGCGGTCACACTTACTATGTGTTGAACTCGGAACAGGCTTACACCGATCTCTACGACTTTCTGCTCGGTCAGGCGGGCGTTGAGCCAGGTTCGGTCGGAGAGCTAAAGCGGAAACCGCGTAAGAGAGGCGCGCCGCTTGTTTCCCCCCAAGTAGGCCCATCGCCAGACACCAGCGCAGCTGATCTATCTGACAGTCAGCAGAACAAGGAAGTTAGCTATCGAAAACAAAGGTGGCCACAGCAAACGAAAAATAGATGGGCTGATATACAAAGAGAGACCCATCTCCCACGCAGTCTCGGCAACTTCATCGCTGAAATCGTAGGGCCTATGGCGACGGAGCTGGGCGCACTGCTCCGTGATCAAGTTAGGGCTTGGCGGGCTGATAATCTCGATAAAATTGCCAAAAAATGGCAGTTAAAACGACAGGAGCGAGATATTCCAATCGAAGTGATCAAGCAACTGCCTTTTCGAGACGCTGTTCTTGTATTGGAAACCGCATCATTAGAAGACCAAGATGAAATACAAGAGCTTTGGGCTAGATTAATTCTGAATGCGACGGATGTTAATGCGGACGTTGAGATTATGAGAATGCACATTGATATTCTCAGATCTATTAACCCATTAGAAGCCCGCATATTAATATTGATTTTTGATTGGTACGAGTCAGAGGATTTCTCTGATGAAAATATCTATTCTATCGGGCAAGAAGAAATCACGAAATGGCCTAAGATGTCGTCAGATGACCTGCGTATCGCATTATTGAACCTGCAGCGGATGGGTATCTTAACTCCTGGTCTTTCCGAGACGGAAATTTTAGGCAAGCACACGTTCGAAGCATGGAAGGATGAGGTTACCCCTGATAATTTTATCGACAAGTTCAAAGAAGTAATTGCTTCAATTGTGATGAATTTGACAGATTTTTCTGGAGATCCCCAGAACGACGGAATAATTCCTGATGAGCCAACCGCTCAAATCGCACACATCCGTTCCTATGTTCTGACGAGAATCGGATGTGACCTTTTAAGGGCGACAAGAAGAAGGTTCGAGATTCAATAGAATACGGAGAGGTTATTCCTAGCCCATGTTTAACACACCAAAATAATTTATTCAGTAACAGAGAGTTACGCCTCAAAAATCCGAGTGGCACTACAAGTGCGTTACGTGATCAACTTTCGGGTACCTCCGGGAGCAGGGTTAAGGCCGAGGGCTTGGTAGATTTTCCGTAGATCGGATTCGGCTAGGGTGCTCTTCCGGACATTCAGAGTGTAACCGTCGGGCTGGCGGAAGATGACGGTCACCCGGCGCTGCACCGAAAGGATCCGGCGCAGCGTGGCCTAACTGTCGTGGATGCCGTGCTTCTGGAGTCCGGTGCGGATCAGATGAACGCATTGATACGCCAGCACGGTGATGAACAGATGGCCTTCGGTGCAACCCCATGTCGTATGGAAAATCGGACGGCAAGCCAAGATCGGATTTGAGACTTCGGAACACCGCATCCAGGTCGGTGAGCATGATGTAAGTCCGCCAGAGCGTGGCTTCATCCCAGCCGGTTTCGTTCCCTGAAACAGAGCCGCGAAATAGAGAAATCGGCAGATTCCATAGCGCTCCAGTCGTTCGGCTTTGACCTGGAAATCCCCCAGGCTGGCCGCGCCGTCAGGACTGATCACCGCGACGTGGAAGTAGTCGTGCGGCAAAGCCAACCGACGGTTGCGATCAAAAAGTCCCTCCTGCTGAAGCCCCGCCCGCGCCGATCTGGACGAAGCCTGGCAAATTGCCTCGCGTGGCGGAATGCGCCTGTTCATGGCCGACATCCACCTGCACCGCGCCCGCCTGTTCCGCGATAAGGAAGCATTGAAAAAAGCTCGTGCGTTGATTAAGGAATGTGGTTACTGGCGGCGTAAGGAAGAACTGGAAGATGCCGAGAGAGCAGCGGTTGATTGGTAAACAAGCGCCGCTGCGACCATCATGCAATTTACTGTTGCGTGAAATAGCGCCGCAGAAACTCCTCGAACGAAATATCATCCGCCGCTTCGATGTCCGCCTGCTTTCGCAAGGATTGTTGCGCTGCTTCCGTGAAAAACCGCTCTTTTCCCGCATCCAGCGCTTGCGCGGCAAACTCGTCGCGATGCCGCTCCGACCAGCGCCGGGCGTAGCGAAAGAAGTTTTCGCCGCTGGTGCCCATCTCTGCCAGAATCCGGGCCGAAGGGGTGCGAGCGGGATCGGCCAGGGTCTCGCGCTGTTCCGCCAGCGCCGCCGCGTAAGGTTGCCCGCTTTCGCCGCGATCCAGCAGTTCGCTGATCGGCTGCAAGGCGTCCATCATCTCCCCGGCCCAATCCTGCACCGACCACGCCGAACCGTCGCAGCGATAGAGCCGCAACGCCGGATCGCGGCCCTTCAGCGCCACCGCCATTTGATTATCATCAATCATCTGCTGGGTATCGGCATTCAGCGGCGGCGATTCATGCAGCAAACAAAACAGCAGAAACAATTCCAGAAAACGCAATTGCGCGGCATTAACCCCGGTCGGTTCCAGTAGATTAATGTCCACCGAGCGCAATTCGACATAACGGACGCCGCGCCGCTGCAAAGCCAATACCGGTTTTTCATTCCCTTGGGGCGGCTGTTTCGGACGCATTGAAGCGTAATACTCGTTCTCGATCTGCAAGACATTAGCGTTGAGTTGACGATATTCGCCGTCCACTTTCACGCCAATTTGCTCATAAGGCGGCCACGGGGTATTCACCGCCTGAGTCAGGCTGGCGATATACGACGGCAACGAGTTGTAGCAGACGTTGACGCCGCTTTTCTTCTCGGTGCGATTGGTATAACCGACATTGCTCATGCGCAATGAAGTCGCATAAGGCCCATAACAGGTGTGGGCGTCCAATTCGGGCAGGTCAGTCGCCTTGCCATCCAGAAACGACTTGCACACGGCGGGCGAAGCGCCAAATAAATACAGAATCAGCCAGCCAATCCGTTGCAGATTGCGGATCAGGCCAAAATAGGCTTCCGAACGAAAATCCTGCAATGAACGGCGGTCGCCTTCCATCTCCTGAAATGCGACCCAGAATTCATCCGGTAGCGAGAAATTGAAATGAATCCCGGCGATGACCTGCATCATCCGCCCATACCGCCACGCCAAGCCGCGCCGATAGACATGCTTCATCATCCCCAGATTGGAGCGGCCATACTCGCCAATCGGAATGCTGGATTCGCCATTGACAATGCAGGGCATACTGGCGGCCCATAACAATTCATCGCCAAGATGCCGATAGACAAAGCGATGAATGTCATTGAGAAAGCCCATTGTTTCATCCACTCCGGCCAGCGGCGGGGTAATGAATTCCAGCAGCGCCTCGGAATAATCAGTGGTGATAAAGGGATGGGTGAGCGTCGAACCCAATGCAGCCGGATGGGGCGCCTGGGAAATCGAACCGTCCGGGGCCACTCGCAGCGTTTCCCGTTCCAGGCCAATCAGTCGGCCCTTGAAAGGTTGGTGAGAATCGGCTTTGAACAGCCGGTTTAACCGCTGGTCGAGAAGAGAGTGCAAGGGCTGATCTCACAGGTTGGGAACGAAGCGCCGCGATTTTGCGCCGATTGCCGCCAAAATCATGATCAGGACTTTTGCTTCAGGTTCAAAAACTGTCCTCCTGTAAATTTTCCTGTGATT
>JAAUTD010000198.1 GCA_012031845.1 Synechococcaceae cyanobacterium SM1_2_3 | reverse complement strand
GAACAGATGCCGACCTTGCGGTTGCGGCTGACTGCGGCGGCGGCAGTTTCAAAGCCCAGTTCCGCCGCGCCGATCACAGCGCGCCCGCTTTGCGCTGATTCTGGGCGAAGATGAGATTAACGCCGGAACCGTAGCGATCAAGCCGTTGCGCGCCAGCGAGGGTGAACAAATCAGCGTACCGCTGGCTCAGATTGCCGCCCATTTGGCGGCGACGCTTTAAATCTTCAGGACTTTTGCGATGGGATATGGCAGCGAAAGTCCTGACCTTGTCAATGCACAATCAGGACGCCAGAGGATAGAACCGGATGGAACAATATACCGACGACGAGCGCGTCGAGAATCTAAAAGCGTGGGTGAAGGAAAGCGGAGCCAGCATTGGCGTCGGCATTGCCCTTGGCGTGATTGCGCTGTTTGGCTGGAGAGCTTGGGTCGACTACCAAAATGCCCGGATGGAACTGGCTTCCCACGCTTATGACGCCTTTATCGAAGCCGTGGCCAAACCTGACGCCAGGGAGCGCGGCCAGAAAGTCCTGACCGACTTTCCCCAATCGCCTTATGCGGCGCTGGCCGCGCTGCGGCTGGCGCAACTGGCGCTGGATAGCGGCGATGCGGCGACGGCGATCCAGCGGCTGGAATGGGTGATCAGCAATGCCCAACTGGACGAACTCAGGGACATCGCCCGGCTGCGGCTGGCGCGGGCGCAATGGGCCGCTGGTCAACTGGAGTCCGCGCAAAAGCTGCTGGATAGCGTGACCACTGCGACATTGAACGCCGAACGCGATGAACTGAAAGGCGATTTGCATTTGGCCCGCAATGAGACCGCCAAAGCCAGAAGCGCCTATGCCGCCGCCCTGGCGGCGAGCGGCGGCAATCGCCTGGTGCAATGGAAGCTGGATCAACTGGCTGGGCCGACTCCTGACGCGCTGCTGATTCCTGCTCCGGCTCCGTTGCCAGAACCGCAACCGGTTAAATCCGAATCGGCTGAAACTGCGCCCGTTCCCGCCCGCGCCGATGAACCGGCTACCGAATCGGTTCCCGCTGTCGAGTTGACGCCGGTCGTCGAAGCCGCGCCAGTGGCGGAACTGGCTCCAGCCAAGGAACTGGAGCCAATGCCCGTGGTGGAACCCGCGCCGGTCACTGCTGAATCCGCGCAGGTCGCGCCGAATCCACTGGCAGAACCGGCTGCGGCTCCTGTCGCGCATCCTGACGATGCTGTTCCAGCATCATCCCCACTCCCCGCCACTCCGGGCCAATAATGATGATCCGCCGTATATTTCTCTGGTTTCTGCTGGCGCTGAACGCGGGTTGTAGCTGGTTTGGCGGCTCTGACAACACGCTGCCCCCTGCTGAATTGAAGTCCATTGCGCAACCAATCCCGGTTCAGCGGCTTTGGGAAACCAGCGTGGGATCGGGCGCGGAAAAACAGTTTATCCGGCTGACGCCGACGCTGGCCGATGGGCGGATTTACGCCGCCAGCCATGATGGCACGGTGATCGCCGTGGATGCGTTCAGTGGGCAGCGGTTGTGGCAAACCGCAACCCAGTTGCCGATTACCGGCGGGGTGGGCGTTAGCGAAACCGGGCTGGCGCTGGTTGGAACCGGCAAGGGTCAAGTGCTGGCGCTGAATCAGACGGATGGTCAGGAAGCCTGGCGGGCGCAACTGTCCAGCGAAGTGCTGGCTTCGCCTCGCGCCAGCAGCGGCATCGTGGTGGTGCGCACGATGGACGGTAAATTTACCGGACTTGATGCTCGCAGCGGCGAACGGCGCTGGGTTTACGCTTACACGGTGCCAGCCCTGAGCCTGCGCGGCAGCGCCTCGCCGCTGTTGACTCGCGATCTGGCGATTGCCGGACTGGATACCGGTCGGTTATTGGTGCTGGCGCTGGATAATGGCTTGCCGGTCACCGAAAAAATCATTGCGCCACCGCGTGGCCGCACCGAAATTGAGCGGCTGATTGACATTGATTCCGAACCCCGCATTTTTAGCGACACCCTGTATCTGGCCGCTTATCGCGGCAGCGTGGCCGCGATTGACATGCGCAGCGGCAACCTGGTGTGGAACCGGGAAGTGTCCAGCTACGCCGGTCTGGATGTGGACGAACGCCAGGTTTATGTCAGCGATGACAGCGATGCGGTGATCGCGCTGGATCGGCGCAGCGGCGGCGCTTTGTGGAAGCAGCCGGAACTGGCGGGACGGCGGCTGTCCGCTCCCGTCGCCAGCGGCGATTATGTGGTGGTCGGCGATTTTGAGGGTTATCTGCACTGGCTCAGCAAGGATGACGGTAAAATTGTAGGCCGCATTCGCGCTGCCAGTAACAGCATCGTGGCGTCTCCGGTCGCCGCTGGCGGCATCGTGTTTGTTCAGGGTCAGGGTGGTGCGCTCAGCGCGTTCCGGGTTGGCGAATGAACCTGCTGACACGACGTAGTGCGGGCATTCTGACGTTGGATCAACGGGCAGGATGCCCGTTCTACATCGGATCAGCAGGCAGGATGCCCGTTCTGCATCGGATCAGCGGCTGACGGTCGCCGCTGTGGTCAGCCCGATTCTGCGGATCGCGGTTCCCTCTCCGCTGTACAAAACTTTTGATTATCTGCCGCCGCTGGACTGCGATCCCTTACTGCTGCAACCAGGAATGCGGATTCGGATTCCCTTTGGGCGGCGGCAAACGGTCGGATTCCTGATCAGCACGGGCGCAGATAGCGAGGTCAAAACCCGCTGCCTTGCGCCGGGCGCTGGCGATTCTGGATCTGCAGCCGATTTTGCCCGCCGACGTGCTGGCGCTGATCCAGTGGGCGCAGCGTTATTACCATCATCCACCCGGCGAAGTCTTCGCCACCGCCCTGCCGGTGCTGTTGCGTCAGGGCGAACCGGCGATTTTGCCTGCCTTATCGCCACGCTGGCGGCTGACCCCGGCGGGTCAAACCGCGCTGGCGGATCCCGTTGCCTTGCGCCGCGCCCCGGCCCAACGGCTGTTACTCGATTATCTCGCAACCTGTCCCCGACGGCGCTGAACTGGAAGCCCTGCGTCCCGTCGTCCGCGACAGCGCGGCTACGTTGCGTGGATTGCGCGCCAAAGGTTGGGTGGAAGCGGCGACGCCGATGGCGCTCGCCGATCCAGTGATCTCAATTCCCCGCCCCGCGCCACCGCAGTTGAATGACGCACAGCTGATGCGGTCGCGGCAGTCAGCGCCGAACTGGATCGGTTTCAGGTCTTTCTGCTGGAAGGTGTCACCGGCAGTGGTAAAACCGAGGTCTATCTGCGGTTGATCGAGGCGGTGCTGGCGCGCGGTCAGCAGGCGTTGGTGTTGACGCCGGAAATTGGCCTGACGCCGCAACTGCTGGCCCGGTTTCGGGAGCGGTTGCCGACGCCGCTGGCGGTGCTGCATTCCGGCTTGAACGACCGCGAGCGCCTGAACGCCTGGCTGCTGGCCCGCGCTGGAACCGCCAAGGTGGTAGTAGGCACCCGCTCGGCGGTGTTCGCGCCGCTGCAAAGCCTGGGCATTCTGATCGTGGATGAGGAACACGATCCCTCGTTCAAGCAGCAAGACGGCTTTCGCTACCACGCCCGCGATCTGGCGGTGATGCGCGGGCATCAACTCGGCATTCCGGTAGTGCTGGGATCGGCGACCCCGGCGCTGGAAAGCATCCAGAATGCCCAGAGCGGGCGCTACCGCTGGCTGCGCCTGCCGGATCGGGTGGGTGGCGGCGCTGAACCGCCGATTCTGATTCTGGACGTGCGCCGCAAAGCGATGACCGAGGGCTTGTCGCAACCGCTGCTGGAACGAATGCAGGCGCATCTGGCTCGCGATGAACAGGTGTTGCTGTTTCTCAACCGGCGCGGGTTTGCGCCGGTGCTGTTCTGTCACGACTGTGGCTGGATGAGTCAGTGTCAGCATTGCGACGCCCGCATGACCCTGCATTTGCGCCAGCGTCGGCTGATTTGTCACCACTGCGGCGACAGTCGGCCAATGGACCCGACCTGCCCGGTTTGCGGCAGCGTGGATTTACGCGCCGTTGGTCATGGCACTGAGCGGCTGGAAACGGCGCTAAAAGAGCAATTTCCAACTGTTGGCATTGCCCGCATGGATCGCGACAGCACCCGGCGGCGCGGCAGTCTGGAAACCCTGCTGACCGACATTCATAACGGCGACCGCCGCTTGCTGATTGGCACCCAAATGTTGGCCAAGGGCCATCATTTTCCCGATGTCACGCTGGTAGGCATTGTGGATGCTGATCAAGGGCTGTATGGCGTTTGATTTCCGCTCCAGCGAACGAATGGCGCAAACTGATTTTGCAAGTCGCCGGGCGGGCCGGGGCGGGCTGATAAGCCGGGTATGGTGATTATTCAGACCCATCATCCCGAGCATCCGCTGCTGCGGATTCTGGTCACTGAAGGCTATCCGGCGTTTGCCACGGCGGCGCTGGCGGAACGGCAAGCGGCGCTGTTTCCGCCGTTCGCCCATCAAGCCCTGCTGCGGGCGGAAGCTGCTGATCTGGATCGGGCGACCGCATTTTGAATGCGGCGCGGGCGCTGGCGGAACCGATTGCCGATGGGCTGGAACTGCTGGGACCGGCCCCGGCCCCGATGGAGCGCCGCGCTGGCCGTTACCGGGCGCATTTGCTGCTGCAAGCGACGCAGCGCCAGCATCTGCACCGTTTTCTCGATCTCTGGATTGCGCAGTTGTGGGCGCAGCCTGCCGACCGCCAGCTTCGCTGGTCACTGGATGTCGACCCGGTGGAACTGTATTAAACCATCCGATTTTCTTTGGCCGTTGACCTGAAAATTCACTTTATTTTTATGTGAATCAGTTCGTTATCACTACTGACCATCCGTTTTGCCGCCATTCTTGCTGACTGATTTCCAACTGTTTCAATCCATTAAAAAAATAACTCCATCGCCAGCCTTTACTTGACCGCGGATGAAGCTAGTATTTTCTAGGCTGGCGGGCCTTTTCCGCAGCCATGCAACCATTAAAGGCAGTATCGGGAATAAACCATGCTGGATTACGGGCCAGAGAAGTCTGAATCGCCAGCGGCAAACGCAAGCCGCAAGCGCCTGGTTCAATCCCGAACACTCGCTACTCACCGCCTAGAGGAAATGAACGATGCAGCAAGACTTAATCCACGCCATAAAAAGCAACCCCAAATACCACGAACTGGTCTCGAAACGCACCAAGTTCGCCTGGTTGCTGGCTTTGTCCATGCTGGGGATCTATTAACGGCTTCATTCTGGTCGTTCGCTTTCAACAAGGCAGATTTCTGGCGCAGCAATTGTGGGAAGGATCAGTGGCGACGGTTGGAATTCCGGTCGGTATCGGCGTGATTTTGAGCGCCTTCGCGCTCACCGGAATTTATGTCTATCGCGCCAATTCCGAGTTCGACCGGCTGACCAGCGAAATCAAGGAGGAAGTGCTATGAGGGCCTGGTTACGGATTCTCTTTTCGGTTCTGGCCCTGACCGGAGCGACTGTTGCGTTCGCCGCCGGCGCCATTGACGGCGAAGTTAAAAAGGCGGCGGTCAATGTCCCGGCCATCATCATGTTCCTGGCCTTCGTTGCTTTCACCCTGGGCATTACCTACTGGGCGGCGCAACGCACCAAAACCGCCAAGGATTTTTATACCGCTGGCGGCGGCATCACCGGCTTTCAAAACGGGTTGGCGATTGCGGGCGACTATATGTCAGCCGCTTCGTTCCTGGGTATTTCCGGGCTGGTGTTCATCAACGGCTATGACGGCCTGATCTATTCAGTGGGCTGGCTGGTCGGCTGGCCGATCATCATGTTCCTGATGGCGGAGCAGCTTCGCAATCTCGGCAAGTACACTTATGCCGACGTAGTTTCCTACCGCTTTCAGCGGGTGCCGATGCGGACGATGGCGGCGACCAGTTCGCTGGTCGTGGTCATTCTGTATCTCATCGGGCAAATGGTCGGCGCGGGCAAGCTGATTCAGGTGTTGTTCGGGCTGGAATACGTCTACGCCGTTACGATTGTCGGCATCCTGATCATCATGTATGTGGTGTTCGGCGGGATGTTGGCGACCACCTGGGTACAGATCATCAAAGCTATTCTGTTGCTCTCCGGCGCTACCATTATTGCCTTTGGCTCGCTGTACATCGCCTCTGGCGGCACGTTTAGCCTCGAAGCCCTGTTTAAGAAGGCGACGGAAATCCACGCCAAAAAACAAGCGTTGATGAGTCCGGGATCGATGGTCAGTGATCCGATTGAGGCGATCTCGCTCGGGCTGGCGCTGATGTTCGGCACCGCCGGTCTGCCGCACATCCTGATGCGGTTCTTCACCGTCAGCAACGCCACCGAAGCCCGCAAGTCGGTATTTTACGCTACCGGGTTCATCGGTTATTTCTACATCCTGACCTTCCTGATCGGGTTCGGCGCCATCGTGCTGCTGATGCCGCCTGACTCAGGGTTCATGGTGGCGGATCCCAAGACCGGCGTACTGGCGCTCAAGGGCGGCCAGAACATGGCGGCAGTCAATCTGGCTGCGGCGGTGGGTGGCAATATGCTGCTGGGTTTCATCTCGGCAGTGGCTTTCGCCACGATTCTGGCGGTAGTCTCCGGTCTGACCCTAGCCGGTGCTTCGGCGATTTCACATGACCTGTACGCCAACGTATTTGCGCACGGCAATGTGGATGAGCAGAAGGAAGTGCAGATTTCCAAGATAGCGACCATCGCTTTGGGTGTTATTGCCATTCTGTTGGGCATCGCCTTTGAAAAGCAGAACATCGCTTTCATGGTCGGCCTGACCTTCTCAGTGGCGGCCAGCGCCAACTTCCCGCTGATCATCACCTCGATCTACTTTTCGAAGATGACGACTAAAGGCGCGTTGTTGGGCGGCTGGCTGGGTCTGCTCAGCGCCTCGCTGTTCGTGATCCTCGGTCCGACGGTATGGAAAGACACCTTCGGCTTTGCCGAAGCGATCTTCCCCTACAAGAACCCGGCGCTGTTCTCGATGACCATTGCCTTTATCGGCATCTGGATTGGTTCGATCATGGATACCAGCGAACAGGGCAAGAAAGAATGCATTTCGTTTGAAGCGCAGGATTTGCGCTGCCAGACCGGCATCGGCGCGGAAGGCGCAAGTCATTAGGCCATAGCCTAAAGTCTCTTCTTCGCCGATTAACTGGAGAGGAATCAAAACGATCTTGATGGTGTTCATTCCAGCCCTCTTCCAGTGTGAAGAGGGTTTTTTTTATGGGTGTAGCAT